>NZ_JBSGIW010000026.1:0-77122 GCF_053605265.1 Streptomyces sp. NPDC003943
CTCGCCGACGAGCCGGCCAAGAACTCGGCCTTCGCCTCGACGGTCGGCGTCCCGGCCGGCGACGTCCCCGGCTATCTGCGCGCGCTGACGTCGGTGGCGCGGCGCAGGCTGGGGCAGTTGCTCGCGGGCAGGGCCGCGCCCGTGCCGTCCGGGGGGCGGCGCGGGGCGGCGCCGGATCTGGCGGAGCTGCTGCCGCAGTGGCTTGCGGCGGCGAACGAGCGGGGCTATCGCGCGCCGGCCGCCGCGCTGCCCGCGCTGCTGGACGCGGCGCGGGCCCGGACCGATCTGCGGCCGCAGGCGCTGGCGTTCGCGGGGCCACGCGGGCTGTGGCTGGCCCGGCTGAACCCGGAGTGGAAGTTCGCGCTGCGCGGCGCGGGCGGGGGCGGCGCGCTGCCGGACCCGGCGGACCGGGAGGCGGTCCTGGAGCTGTGGGACGAGGGCCTGTTCGCCGAGCGGGTCGCGCTGCTCACCGCCGTACGGGCGCAGGACCCGGACGAGGGCCGGGAGCTGCTGGCGTCGACGTGGGGGGCCGAGCGGGCGGAGGACCGGCTGATGTTCCTGGACTCGCTGCGCGCGGGGCTCGGCGCGGCGGACGAGGAGTTCCTGGAAGCAGCCCTGTCCGACCGCAGTCGCAACGTGCGGGCGACGGCCGCCGAGCTGCTGTCCGCGCTGCCGTCGTCGGCGCTGGCCGCGCGGATGGCCGAGCGGGCCGCGTCGTGCGTGTCCCTCGACCGTACGGAGGGGGCGGCGGCGATCGTGGTGGAGGCGCCGCACGAGTGCGACGCGGGCATGCGGCACGACGGCGTGTCGGCGACCCCGCCCGCGGGGCGCGGCGAGCGCTCCTGGTGGCTGGGCCAGCTGGTGGAGGCCGCGCCGCTGGACTGCTGGGCGGCGCGGTTCGGGGGCCGTGGCCCGGAGGAGATAGTGGCGCTGCCGGTCGCCGACGACTGGCGGGGCGAGCTGCACGCGGCCTGGTGCCGGGCGGCGGTGCGGCAGCGGGACGCGGACTGGTCACGGGCCCTGCTCGGCACCCCGGCCGCTCCGCAGACGGCCGGTCCCGGCACGTCCTCGCTCGCGGAGCGCGCCCAGCTGCTCTCGACGCTCCCGGCGGAGGAGCGGGCCGCGTGGGTGGCCTCGTTCATATCGGCGCACGGCCTGTCGGAGGCGTTCCAGCTGCTCGGGGTGTGCGCGGTGCCGTGGTCGGAGCCGCTGGGCCGGGCGGTGGTCGACGCCCTGGACAT
Source organism: Streptomyces sp. NPDC003943 (assembly GCF_053605265.1). Lineage (NCBI taxonomy): Bacteria > Bacillati > Actinomycetota > Actinomycetes > Kitasatosporales > Streptomycetaceae > Streptomyces > Streptomyces sp. NPDC003943. Next base: position 1,242 of record NZ_JBSGIW010000026.1, read on the forward strand.
CGCGCGGGACGCGGGCAGCTATCCGTGGAGCTTCAGCGGGGTGATGGGCCTGGCCGAGCGCTGCCTCGCGCCGGCGACGGCCGGCCGGCTCGCGGCCCTGACCGCGCTACCCGCCGAAGCGGAGGACGCCTCCCCCGGTGCCGGCGGCTACTGGTCGGAGGCCTTCCAACGCCTGGTGTCCACCCTGGAACTGCGCGCCGCGATGCACACGGAGCTGGCGGCCGCCTGACGGGCCGCGGCACATGTCGTACGGGGCGGCCGCCCCGTACGACATCGGCTCGCGTCACCGACCGCGAAAACGCGAGAAGCCGTCAGGCCGCCACGCGGACGTTGGCGTTGACCCACTCCACGATCGACGCGGTCGTCGCGCCCGGGGTGAAGATCTCCGCGACGCCCTTCTCCTTCAGCGGCGGGATGTCCGCGTCCGGGATGATGCCGCCGCCGAAGACCTTGATGTCCTCCGCGTCGCGCTCCTTCAGGAGTTCGAGGACCTTCACGAAGAGCGTGTTGTGCGCGCCCGAGAGGATCGACAGGCCGATGGCGTCGGCGTCCTCCTGGATCGCGGTGTCGACGATCTGCTCGGGCGTCTGGTGCAGCCCGGTGTAGATGACCTCCATACCGGCGTCGCGCAGCGCCCGCGCGATCACCTTGGCCCCGCGATCGTGGCCGTCGAGACCCGGCTTGGCGACCACCACGCGGATCGGACCGGTCACACCCATCACTGCCTCCACATGCGACCCCCGCGCCTGATTGCCGGGGAGGTGAACGAACGTTATCGCCAGCATCCCGCACCTGGCCGTTTCGCGGTGGCCGGGGAGGGGGAAATCACACGTGGGACGTTTGATCGCCCCCGGAGGAGCCGCCACGGAGCCGCCGTACACCCGCGCCGACAGCCGCACGGCACGGAGGTACGGCGGCCCGCCGCACCGTACGGAGGTCGGCGATGGAGCCCACCCCCACCCCGTCACCCGCCGATCCGTCGGCCACCGGCATGTCCGTCGGTGCGCTCGCCGACCGGATGAAGGCAGCCGCTCTGGAGCTCGCGGTCCTCGCCGGCCGTCTGGTCCTCTACCCCTCCGGCCTGATCGCCGAACGCCGCCGCCCCACTACGGCGACTACGGCCGTCGCGAGCGGCCCGCGCCCGGTGATCCTGCTGCACGGCTTCGTCGACAACCGTTCCGTCTTCGTCCTGCTGCGCCGCGCACTCGCCCGCGACGGCCGCGGCCGTGACCGGATCGAGTCGCTCAACTACTCCCCGCTCACCGGCGACCTGCGCACCGCCGCCGAGCTGCTGGCCCGCCGGGTGGAGGAGCTGCTCGCCCGCACCGGCCACACCGAGGCCGATCTGGTGGGCCACAGCCTGGGCGGCCTGATCGCCCGTTATTACGTACAGCGCCTGGGCGGCGACACCCGGGTGCGCACCCTCGTCATGCTCGGCACCCCGCACTCCGGCACCACCATCGTGCCGCTGGCCGACGCGCACCCGCTGGTGCGCCAGATGCGGCCGGGCTCGGAGGTGCTGCGCGAGCTGGCGGGCCCGGCACCGGGCTGCCGTACGCGGTTCGTGAGTTTCTGGAGCGATCTGGACGAGGTGATGGTCCCGGTCCGGACGGCCCGGCTCGACCACCCGGACCTCGTCGTGGAGAACGTGCGGGTCAGCGGCGTCGGGCACCTCGCGCTGCCGGTCCATCCGGCGGTCTCGGCCGGCATCCTGCGGGTGCTCGCCGACGGCGGCCCGGCGTCCGGCGCACCGGACGGCGCACAGGAGGACGCGCCGGCCGGGGCACCGGACGATGTGCGGGACGGACGCGAAGACGGCCCTCACGCCGGGCCCGAAACCGCTTCCGTGGCCTGACCGACCGCCAGAAGATCTCGTTCCGGTTGCCGTTCCGGTTGCCGTTCTTCGAACGTTCTTCGAACACAGGGCCAAAGCTCTCTCCGCTACCCCCCGAAACGCGGCCGATTGCCCGTTTCCCGGCGGCTCGAAACCCTCCGAAGATTGTCCGCCCCGTGTACCGCCGGGTACAGTCACGCCACTGCTTGACCCCCCGCTCCACCCAGCTCCACCCCCTGCTGTCGAGGCGAGAGAGAAGTTGGTGAACGACCAGCACCCCCACGCCGGGTACGGCACGGACGCCACCCAGACCACGGGCAGCTACTCCGTCGACCCCCTCTTCGGCACCTACGCCGAAACCGGTTACGACGCAGGTCAGAGCGGTCACACGCAGTACACCTCGTACGCGCAGTACGACCACGGCAACACCACCGGCCAGTGGGACACGAACTCCTACGGCTCGTACACCGCCACGGCGCAGTGGGACGCCACCGCCTGGACCGAGGCCCAGCAGACCGGCCAGTACGAGGCCGCCGCCTTCGCCTCGTACGACACCACCGCGCAGTGGACGCAGCAGGGCTACGACACCGGGGCGTACGACGCCACCGCCTGGAACCAGGTCGCGGCCGAGCCGGTCGTCCCGCAGCAGTACAGCCCCGAGGCCACCGGCGGGTACTCCTACGACCCGGCGGCGTACGAACAGCAGCAGTACCAGGAGCAGTACCAGGCTCCGTACGAGGAGCAGTATCAGGAGCAGCAGTACCAGGAGCAGTACGAGCAGCAGCCGCAGGCCCCGGAGGTCGAGCCGGAGCTCCGGCTCGACGCCTTCCACGACGCCGAGACCATGATCGCCCTGGAGCTCGACCAGGACCTCCTCGGTGCCGCGTACGACTCCCGGTACGACGACGCCGACCACGACAGCGACTCCGACCTCGCCGCCACCCCCGCTCCCACCGCGGACGCCGGACTCCAGGCCCGCCCCGTGCGCCGCTCCGGCGGTGGCAGCCGCGGCCGGCGCCGCACCCCCGCCAAGCGCTCCGCGCTCCTGACCGTCGCCGTCCCGTCCGCCTGTGTGATGGGCGTGGCCGGCATCGCCGCCGCCTCGGTCAGCGGTCTCACCGACGGCGCCGACACCAAGGACGACACGACGTCCATGGCCGCCGCCGACCCGGCCTCCGTGAAGCAGGTCGCCGCCAACAGCAAGCTGGACACCCAGCTCGCCGCGCTCAGTGCCGACGCCCGCGACTTCGGCGACCGCGCCAGCCGCACCCAGGAGCGCATCGACCTGAAGCTGCGTCAGGACGCGGAGCGGAAGAAGCGCGAGGAGGAGGCCGCCCGCAAGGAGGCGCTGCGGCCCAAGTACCTCCTGCCGGTGACGCTGCACCAGCTCAGCGCCCGGTTCGGGCAGGCCGGCGTCAACTGGATGTCGCTGCACACGGGCATCGACTTCCCCGTGCAGTACGGCACGCCGGTGATGTCCGCGACCGACGGCACCGTTCGCACCCAGTGGAACAGCGCCTACGGCAACATGGCGATCGTGACCGCCCCGGACGGCACCGAGACCTGGTACTGCCACCTCAGCAGCACCAAGATCCGCTCCGGCAGCGTCAAGGCCGGCGACGTCATCGCGTACTCCGGAAACTCCGGCAACTCCACCGGCCCGCACCTCCACTTCGAGGTCCGGCCGAACGGCGGCGCGGCGATCGACCCGCTGCCCTGGCTGCGCAGCCACGGCCTCGACCCGCTGAGCTGACCCCGTACGGACACGGAAGAGGGCCCCGACCGCCGAAGCGGCCGGGGCCCTCTTCCGTATGCCCGCCCTTACAGCTTCTCGACCGGCGCGTACCGCAGCAGCAGCCGCTTCGGCTTCTCGTCGCCGAAGTCGATCGTGGCCTGCGCGTCCGCGCCCGCGCCCTGCACCGCCATGACCGTGCCCAGGCCGAACTGGTCGTGGGTGACCCGGTCGCCGACCTGCAGCGAGATCACCGGCTTGTCGCTGGTGCGGCGGGTGGCGAAGCCCGAGGGGCCGGAGCGCGAGCGCGAGGAGGACAGCGAGGAGGTGATCCCCGAGGTCGGCCCGGCGGGCTTGGCCATCGGGCCGGTCCGCTTCCACTCCAGATACGCGGCCGGGATCTCCTCCAGGAAGCGGGAGGCCGGGTTGTACGAGGGCTGGCCCCAGGCGCTGCGCATCGCGGAGCGGGTCAGGTAGAGCCGCTCGCGGGCGCGGGTGATGCCCACGTACGCCAGGCGGCGCTCCTCCTCCAGCTCCTTGGTCTGGCCGAGGGCGCGCATGTGCGGGAAGACGCCGTCCTCCATGCCGGTGAGGAAGACCACCGGGAACTCCAGGCCCTTGGCGGTGTGCAGGGTCATCAGGGTGATGACGCCCGAGCCGTCCTCGTCCTCGTCGGGGATCTGGTCGGAGTCGGCGACGAGCGCGACCTGCTCCAGGAACTCCGAGAGCGAGCCGCCCTCTTCGCCGCGCTCCTGCTCGAACTCCAGGGCCACGGCCGCGAGTTCCTGGAGGTTCTCGATCCGGGTCTCGTCCTGCGGGTCGGTGGACGCCTGCAGCTCGGCGAGGTAACCGGTCCGTTCGAGCACGGCCTCCAGGACCACGGCGGGTCCGGCGCCCGAGTCGACGATGGTGCGCAGCTCCTCCATGAGCGTGTTGAAGCGCTTGACGGCGTTGGCGGAGCGGGCCGCCATGCCGTACGCCTCGTCGACGCGCTTGAGCGCCTGCGGGAAGGTGATCTTCTCGCGCAGCGAGAGGGCGTCGATCATCGCCTCGGCGCGCTCGCCGATGCCGCGCTTCGGCACGTTGAGGATGCGGCGCAGCGGCACGGTGTCCTCGGGGTTGGCGAGGACCCGCAGGTAGGCGAGGACGTCCCGGACCTCCTTGCGCTCGTAGAAGCGCACGCCGCCGACGACCTTGTAGGGCAGGCCGACGCGGATGAAGATCTCTTCGAAGACGCGGGACTGGGCGTTGGTGCGGTAGAAGACGGCGACGTCGCCGGCCTTGGCGTCGCCGGCGTCGGTGAGCCGGTCGATCTCGTCGGCGACGAACTGGGCCTCGTCGTGCTCGGTGTCGGCGACGTAGCCGGTGATCTGCGCGCCGGCGCCCGCGTTCGTCCACAGGTTCTTGGGGCGGCGGGACTCGTTGCGCTCGATGACGGCGTTGGCGGCGGACAGGATCGTCTGCGTGGAGCGGTAGTTCTGCTCCAGGAGGATCGTCGTCGCGTCCGGGTAGTCCTCCTCGAACTGGAGGATGTTGCGGATGGTCGCGCCGCGGAAGGCGTAGATCGACTGGTCGGCGTCGCCGACGACGCACAGCTCGGCCGCGCCGAGGTCCTCGTACCCCTCGCCGACCAGCTCGCGGACGAGCGTGTACTGGGCGTGGTTGGTGTCCTGGTACTCGTCGACGAGGACGTGACGGAAGCGGCGGCGGTAGTGCTCGGCCACGTCCGGGAATGCCTGGAGCAGATGGACCGTCGTCATGATGATGTCGTCGAAGTCCAGCGCGTTGGCCTCGCGCAGCCGCGACTGGTACATCCGGTACGCCTGGGCGAGGGTCTTCTCGAAGCCGTCCGCGGCCTGGTCGGCGAAGGTCTCCTCGTCGATCAGCTCGTTCTTCAGGTTGGAGATCTTGGCGCTGAAGGACTTCGGCGGGAAGCGCTTCGGGTCCAGGTCCAGGTCGCGGCAGACCAGCGCCATGAGGCGCTTGGAGTCGGCGGCGTCGTAGATCGAGAAGGAGGACGTGAAGCCGAGCTTCTTCGACTCGCGGCGCAGGATGCGGACGCACGCGCTGTGGAAGGTGGACACCCACATGGCGTTGGCGCGCGGGCCGACGAGCTGCTCGACGCGCTCCTTCATCTCGCCGGCGGCCTTGTTGGTGAAGGTGATCGCCAGTATCTGGCCCGGGTGGACGTGCCGGGTGGCCAGGAGGTGGGCGATGCGGTGGGTGAGCACCCGGGTCTTGCCGGAGCCCGCGCCGGCCACGATGAGCAGGGGTGAGCCGGTGTGGACGACGGCGGCGCGCTGCTGCTCGTTCAGCCCGTCGAGGAGCGCGGCCGGGTCCACGACGGGGCGGTGGGCGCCGTCGCGGTAGTACGCGTCCCGCTCGGCCGGGGGCGCGTCGAAGTGGTCCCCGAAGAGGTCGTGCGGGACCTCCTCCGCGGCCGGGGCGCCGTGCTCGTCGTCGTACGCGCCGTGCAGGTCGTCCTCGGGGAGGGGCGGGGGCTCCTCCGCGTGGGGCTGGAGGCTCGCCAGGAAGCTGTCGTCAAAGAGGCTGTTGCTCATCGCCTATCGAGTCTAGGGCGCCGGACTGACAGTCGGCCCCCGTCCCCGGAAGTCCCCGGAAGTGACCGCGAACTCACGGAGGGCGACGGTCCGCTTCAGGTCACAAAAACGTATCGGACATAAGGCGCACCGGCCTTCCCAGCCGCCCCACGGCTCGCTAGCGTGCTCGCCCAAGCGGCCCGTCCCCTACCCCTCGCTTCCGTCGGCGAACCACGCCGAGCGGGCGGCCCACGCCGAACCCCCACCCGCACCGGTCGGCGTCCACGGAAGGAGATGCCGGCCTTGGCATCCCATCGCAAGCCGCGCCCCACCCGCCCCCACGCCACCGCCGTCGGTGTCACGACGGCCGCACTCGCCTCCGTCACCTCCGTCGCCCTGCTGCCCGCACAGGGCGCGCAGGCCGCGCCCGCCGCGCCGAAGCCGACGGTCGAGGAGGTCCAGAAGAAGGTCGACCGGCTGTACCGGGAGGCCGGGGCCGCGACACAGGAGTACGACCGGGCCAAGGAGGCCACCGACCGCCAGCGGCGCAAGGTGGGCCGGATCCTCGACGACGTGGCCCGCCGCACGGAACAGATCAACGTCTCGCGCCGGGCCCTCGGCTCGTACGCGGCGGCCCAGTACCGCGCCGGCGCCGTCGGCCCGACCGCCACCCTGATCTTCGCCGACAGCCCGCAGGACTACTTCGAGCAGCGGCACCTGATGGACCGGCTCTCCGAGCGGCAGGGCACCGCCGTCCAGGAGTACGAGTCCCAGCGCGCCGCGGCGGCGAAGGAGCGGACCGAGGCGACCCGCAGCCTGGCCGAGCTGACCGCTTCGCAGCAGGCGCTGCGCACGAGCAAGCAGACCGTGCAGGACAAGCTCGCCGAGGCGCGCGCCCTGCTGGCGAAGCTGACGGCCGAGGAGAAGGCCCGGCTCACGGAGCTGGAGCGCGAGCGGGAGGCGGAGGCCCGCCGCAAGGCCGAGGAGCGGGCGAAGGCGGAGGCGGCCCGCAAGCGCGAGGAGCAGAACGCCACGCCCACCCCCACGCCCACGCCCACCCCGACCACGTCTCCCACCACGCCGCCGCCCTCCGGCTCCTCGTACGCGACCAAGGCCGCCGAGGCGCTCGCCTTCGCCCGCGCCCAGATCGGCAAGCCGTACGTGTGGGGCGCGACCGGCCCGAGCTCGTACGACTGCTCCGGCCTCACCCAGGCCGCCTGGCGCGCGGCCGGCGTCGACCTGCCGCGGACCACCTGGGACCAGGTGAAGGTGGGCACCCGGGTCGCCACCGCCGATCTGCTCCCCGGCGATCTCGTCTTCTTCTACGACGACATCAGCCACGTCGGCATCTACATCGGCGACGGCAAGATGATCCACGCGCCGAAGCCGGGCGCGTACGTGCGCGAGGAGTCGATCTACTACATGCCGATCTACGGCGCGGTGCGCCCGGCCTGAGGACCTTCGGCGTGGGCGGTCAGACCCATAGGGTGGCGATGAGGATGTTCGCCACGGTCAGGCCGCCGACCGCACCGAAGAGGGCCTTGTCGACCTGCTCCTCGTCGCGCTTGACGTAGACCAGGCCGAGGATGACGACCAGGAACGCCATCTTGATACCGATCTTGATGTTGTTCAGGGTGTGGCCCTCGGCCTGGTGGATGCCGACCAGGACGGCGCCGGTGACCAGCATGGTCAGGGCGCCGTGCAGCATCGCCGGGGTGAAGCGGGCCGTACCGGCCCCCATCGCCTTCATCTGGGTGAGGAATCCGCCGAGCAACGCGCCGATTCCGATGATGTGCAGGGCGACGAAGACATGAATGAGTACGTCCATGTGGCGGAGCCTAACCGGGGCCATAGCACCGCCTTCCTGGCGGGTCCAGCTTGTCCCGGGCTTCGGTCAGGCGGCTGCCGGAAGCACCGCGTGACCTCACGCCAGTCGGACGGGACCGGTCCCGGAACGACATCTGGCGCCAATAGCGGTCAACTCCCGCTCGCCGTCGGCAGCCAGGTTTAGCGTCCTCACCCAGGTGGCCGACTCCCCACCTCCGCCGCAGCCCGGCGGTCGTCGGCCACCCCCGCCGGGGAAACCGGCGGCGGCCCGTCTCCCCTGTGCGGACCGCCGCCGGCCCCGGCGGGCAGCGTCCCCCACAGGGAGAGGATGTGACCGCCCTCGTGGCAGCGCACCGCAAGCCCAGGCACTCCCCGCTCGGCGGCCAGGCCGTCCGCACCGCCGCCACGCTGGCCCTCGCCTCCGCGGCCACCGCGACCGTCTTCGAGGGCTCCGGGCACGCCGCCCCCCGCCCCACCCCCGCGCAGGTCAAGGCCGATGTCGACCGGCTGTACGAGGAGGCCGAGGTCGCCACCGAGAAGTACAACGGCGCGAAGGAGCAGGCCGGCCAGGCTCGGGCCGCCTTCGACCGGCTGCGCGACGAGGCCGCCCGCCGCACCGAGCGGCTCAACCGCTCCCGCGACGCCCTGGGCGCCGTCGCGGCCGCCCAGTACCGCTCCGGCGGCCTCGACCCGGCCGTCCAGCTCGTCCTCACCTCCGACCCGGACCAGTACCTGGAGCGGGCCGCCCTCGCCGAGAAGGCCGGCGACCGGCAGGCCGTGGCCATCGCCTCCGTACGGCGTGAGCTGGCCGCCGTACGCCAGCTGCGCGCCCGCTCGGCGGACCGGCTGCGCGAGCTGAAGGCGCACGAGGCGGAGCTGCGGAAGCAGAAGGCGACCGTGCGGACCAAGCTGGACGCCGCCCGCGCCCTGCTCGCCCGGCTGACCGCCGAGGAGCGGGCCCGGTACGAGGCCGCCGTGACCGCCGGACGCCATGACGCGGCCGGAGCGGGCCCGGTCGTGGGCGCGGCGACGGACCGCGCCGACCGGGCCTCGGCCGGCCGCGGACCTCTCACGGCGCCGACCGGCCGGGCCGCGGCGGCCATCGCCTTCGCCGAGGCCCAGCTCGGCAAGCCGTACGTGTGGGGCGCGACCGGCCCCTCCGCCTACGACTGCTCGGGGCTCACCCAGGCGGCCTGGCGGGCGGCCGGGGTGTCGCTGCCGCGCACCACCTACACCCAGATCAACGCCGGCCGCCGGGTCTCGCGCTCCGAACTGGCCCCGGGCGACCTGGTGTTCTTCTACTCCGGCATCAGCCACGTCGGCCTCTACATCGGCGGCGGCCAGATGATCCACGCCCCCCGGCCGGGCGCCCCGGTCCGGATCGCACCGATCGACGAGATGCCCTTCGCGGGCGCCACCCGGGTCGGCTGACCGAGGCGGCTCACCCGTGCGGGCCGCCCCGGCGGGCGGCCCGCGATTCAGACCAGGCGGCGGGCGGTCGCCCAGCGGGTCAGCTCGTGCCGGTTGGAGAGCTGGAGCTTGCGCAGCACCGCCGACACATGGGACTCGACCGTCTTCACCGAGATGAAGAGCTGCTTGGCGATCTCCTTGTAGGCATAGCCGCGGGCGATCAGCCGGAGCACCTCGCGCTCCCGCTGGGTGAGCCGGTCCAGGTCCTCGTCCACCGGCGGCGCGTCCGTCGAGGCGAAGGCGTCGAGGACGAAGCCGGCCAGGCGCGGGGAGAAGACGGCGTCGCCCTCCTGAACCCGGAAGATCGAGTCGACCAGGTCGGTGCCGGTGATCGTCTTGGTGACATAGCCGCGGGCGCCGCCCCGGATGACCCCGATGACGTCCTCTGCGGCGTCGGAGACCGACAGGGCGAGGAAGCGGACCGGGTTCTCCGGCGCCGCCATCAGGCTCGCGCAGCGGCGCAGCACCTCGACCCCGCCGCCGCCCGGCAGGTGCACGTCGAGGAGGACGACCTCGGGGCGGGTGGCCGTGATGACCGTGACCGCCTGGTCCACGTCCGCGGCCTCGCCGACCACCTCGACGCCCGTCACGTCGGGCCGGCCGATCTCCGCCTGCACGCCTGTGCGGAACATGCGGTGGTCGTCGACGAGCACGACCCGCACCCGGCGCTCCGCACCCCGCCCCGCCGTCTCGGTCCCGTTCCCGTCGCTCATCCGTCCGCCCTCTCCATCTCCAGCTCCACTTCGGTGCCCCCGCCCGGCACGGATCTCAGCCGCGCCGATCCGCCGTTGCGCTGCATCCGGCCGATGATCGATTCTCGTACGCCCATCCGGTCGCCCGGTACCGCGTCCAGGTCGAAGCCGGGCCCGCGGTCCCGCACGGAGACGAACACCGTCCGGCCCTCCACCTCCGCGTAGACCTGCACCGGCCCGCCCTCGCCACCGTACTTGGCGGCGTTGACCATCGCCTCGCGCGCGGCCTGCATCTGCGCGGCGAGTTTCTCGTCGAGCGGGCAGTCGCCGACGACCACGACCTCCAGCGGGACGCCGTGCTTGTCCTCGACCTCGGCCGCGGCCCGCTTGACCGCCTCGGCGAGCGTGGCCGGCTCCTCGTCCTTGCCCGTGCCCTCCGGCTTGTACAGCCAGTTCCGCAGCTCCCGCTCCTGGGCCCGGGCGAGCCGGCGGACCTCGCCGGCGTCGTCGGCGTTGCGCTGGATCAGGGTCAGCGTGTGCAGGACCGAGTCGTGGACGTGGGCCGCGACCTCGGCGCGCTCCTGGGCTCGGATGCGCAGCGTGCGCTCCTCGCTGAGGTCCTGCGACATGCGCACCAGCCAGGGTCCGGCGAGCAGGGCTATGCCGGTGAGCACGGCGACCGCGGCGGTGAGCGCCGTGCCCAGCTCGGTGACGGAGCCGCGCAGGACGAGGAAGACGGCGAGGCCGGTGCCGACGAGGGCGACGCCGACGAGACCGCGGGCGAGCTGGAAGGCGCGCCGCCGCCGGTCGGGGTCGGTCCAGCTGGCCCGGCGGGCGTTGTCCGCCTGCCGCCAGACCAGGACGACACCGACGCCGATGAGGAGGGTCGGCCAGATGTAGCGGCCGGCCTCCTGGTCGATCTTGACGGTGCCGAAGAGGGCGGAGACGCCGAGCCCGAGCACGATGAGCGCGAGCACCTGGCCCTTGTCGGGCTTGCGCAGGCGTCTGCGGCCCTCGGGCGTGGTCTCGAACATGGGGCGGGGCGCGGCGCGGCCGCCGACGCCGAGCGGGACGACGATCCAGAACACCGCGTACAGCAGCGCGCCGAGGCCGTGCGTGAAGCCGAGCGCCACGAAGAACGCGCGGACCCACACGACGGGCAGGCCGAGGTGTCCGGCGAGGCCGCGCGCGACACCGCCGAGCCATCGCCCGTCGGCGCTCCGGTAGAGCTTGCGGACGGGCGGTTCGTCGAGGTCGGCGACGCGAGCGGCTGCGGACATGAATTGATCGTCACACGTCCGGCGGCGCTCGGACATCAGGGTCGGCCCGGATATCGACCCTGGAACCTTCTCAGGGTGGCGGGCGTGCGGAAGATCAGGGTCGGGCCAGGGTCGGTCCCGGTGCCGTTCCGGGGTCACGGGCGGTCACCATGGACGCATGACGAGTTCGATGCCTTCGCAGCACGAGGCCCCGCCGCCGGCGGACGCCCCGCCCGCCCCGTCGCTCCGGCGGTCGCGCGGGCAGAAGGTCGTGGCCGGCGTGTGCGGCGGTCTCGGCCGGCACTTCGACGTGGACCCGGTGATCTTCCGGGTCGTGCTGGGCGTGCTCGCGGTGACCGGGGGCGTCGGGCTGATCTTCTACGGCTTCGCGTGGCTGCTGGTCCCGCTCGCGGACGAGGAGGAGAACGAGGGGCGCAGGCTGCTGACCGGCCGGGTCTCGGGCTCCTCGCTGTCCGCGGTGCTGATGGCGCTGGTGGGCTGCGGGATCTTCCTGTCGACGTTGCACAACGGGGGCCTGCTGGCGTTCACGCTCGTCCTGTCGCTCGCGGTGAGCGGCGCGGCGGTGTGGTCGCAGCGGCGGCGGGCGGTCGCGGCGACCGCCGAGGAGGGCGGCCGGATAGACCCGGCCGCCGCCCTCGCGGTCGCCGAGGCGCCGCCGGAGACGAAGGCGCCGCCGCTGGTGGAGTTCCCGTCCTGGTGGCGGGACCCGATCGTCAAGGACGGCTCGACCGGGAAGGTGGCCATCGGCTATCTGTGGGGCCCGCACGGGATCGTCGACAAGGACGGTCTGGTCAACGGCGAGGTGCCGAAGCCCGGCGGGCAGTGGGGCCCGCCGGTGGCGCCGGGCCGGCCGGCGGCCCCGGCCCGCAGGGCGGACGACAGCCAGGTGTCCATCGGCGGCCTGGTGTTCCTGCTCGCCCTGCTTGCGGGCGGTCTGGGCACGGGGCTGACGTGGCACAGCCACCCGCTGGGGACCAGCCTGCAGATCGGTCTGGCCGCCGCGCTCGGCGTGATCGGCGTGGGTCTGGCCGTCAGCAGTTTCCTGGGCCGCACCGGGTTCGGGACGCTGTGTCTGATGATCCTGACCACGGGTCTGCTGGCGGTGGCGTCGGTGCTGCCGAAGGAGATCTCGACGGTGTGGGCGCGGGAGACCTGGCGCCCGGCGACGGTCGCGGCCGTGCAGCCGCGGTACGAGCTGGGGACCGGGATCGGCACGCTCGACCTGTCGCACCTGGCCGTCCCGGCCGGGACGACGGTGACCACGCGGGTGGAGGTCGGCGCGGGCAAGCTGAAGGTGATCGTGCCGCGGAACGCGACGGTGAAGCTGCGGGCCCAGGCGGGCCTGGGCGACCTGCGGCTGCCGCCGCAGCACGTGGCGGCGGTGCCGTCGCTGCCGGTGGCCCCGTCAGCCCCGGTGCGGTCCGGGGCGCCGACCGCACCCGCCGCACCGACCGCGCCCACCGCGCCGTCGCCGGCCGCCCCGCCCTCGTACCCGCCCCCGGACGGGGACATCGACATCGCGCCGGGCCTCGACGAGTCCCGGACGCTTCCCCCGCCGCCGGGGGTCACCCCGGGCGGCACGCTCGACCTCTCCCTGGAGGTCGCGCTCGGACAGGTGGAGGTCACCCGTGCTGCTTCATGAGTTCCGCCCCGGCCGGCTGATCCTGGGCGCGGCAGCCCTGGCCCTCGCGGCGCTGTTCGCCGGGGACGCGGCAGGCGCCTGGTCCGTCGCCTGGTACGTGGTCATACCGGTGCTGTGCGGGGGCCTCGGGCTCGCGGCGGTCGCCTCCTGGACGGCCTACCTGATACGCCGGCGCTCGGCGAGGAGGGCGTCCAGGGAGAGGACCGGGGCGCCGGCCAGCAGCAGCGGCAGCCAGGCCATGAGATAGGCCAGGTCGTTGCCCAGGTAGTAGGGGGTGGCCTGCCAGCTGACGGTCAGCCAGAGGCTCAGCGAGATCAGCGCCCCGCCGAGTGCGGCGACCCGGGTGAGGAGCCCGAGGAGGGTGCCGATGCCGACGGCGAGCTCGCCGAGCGCGAGGGCGTAACCGAAGCCGACCGGGCTGTGCAGGGCCAGGTCGACGAGGGCGGGCAGGGCCGAGGTGTCGCGGACGCCCCGCATCATCTCGCCGATCGACTGGGAGCCAGTGGCGGAGAGGAAGGCGGCGTCGGTGAGCTTGTCGAGCCCGGCGTAGAGGAAGGTGATGCCGAGGAAGATCCGCAGCGGGACCAGGGCATAACGGGAAGCGAGGGCCTGCAGGCCACCGGAGCCCCTCGCGCCGCCGGAACCGGCCGCCGCAGCGGCCCCGTGGGCCGCGCGGTCGCCGCCGGCGCCGCCCCGGTCCGTCGTGCCGTCCGTCCGTTCCGTCATCTGCGGCCACCTCTCCGATCTCGCACCTCTGTCCGAGAACAGATTGTCCCCGGAATCCCTGTGCGGAGGCAGGGCAGGGCAGGTCAGTCGACGACGTCGATCGCGACCCGGTTGGTCTCGACTCCGGCGGCGGTGACGACCCAGACCTCCACCCGGCCCGGTTCCACGTCGGCGGGGAGCGGGACGGTGAGGGCGGCGTCGGTCGGGTTGGCGAAGCCGCCCGGGACCGGGACGAGGGGGACGTGCGCGTGGACCGGGCCGATGCGGACGACGAGCCGGGTCAGCGGGTCGGGGGCGGCCGCGCCCGGCGGGACGAAGCCGATGCCGCGGATCTCGATGTCGTCGCCGGTGCGGATCGGGGCGTCGAGGTCGCCGGCCTCGCGGGCCCGGACCACCGAGAAGATCTTGGGCCGGCCGCCCTCGGCGCACTTGCCGAAGAGATAGCCGGTCACGGAGACGGCGACGAGCAGCACCAGCGCCCAGGGCAGATCGGGCAGCCGGTCAGGTGCGCGGCCGAGGCGGACGGCTGCGAAGACGAGGACGGCGGTGGAGACGAGGACGTACTGGGCGTCGGTGAGGGAGGCGCGGCCGTCGTCGTCGCAGAGGAGGTCGGCGGGGCGGGGCCGTTCGGCGCGGACCTTCTGGAGGCGCCGGGCGGCGACCCGCAGCGAGACGATCAGGCGGGCGGTGACGGTGGTCCAGCCGACCAGGGCGAGGACGGCGAGCAGTCCGGCGCCGCGCCGCAGGCCCAGGTCGACGTGGGGCGCGCCGGTGGCCAGGCGCAGGGAGAGGAGCAGGACGGTGTAGCCGGAAAGGAGGAGCCAGCCGGCGGCGACGGTTCGGGAGGTGGAGAGCCGGTTGTCCTCGCCGAGCAGCGGGGCGAGGACGCCGCCCCGGTCGCGGTGCAGCCTGGCTGCCGTGGTCAGGGCGGCGGCGAGGAACAGGGCGGTGCCCAGGGCGGCGGTGCGGGTGCCGGTCCATCCCGCGCCGCCGAGGGCGGTGAGGGCCTGTCCGAGGAGCAGGGCGAGGACGGCGCCCCACACGGTGGCGAGGGTGGTCCGCTCGACCCGGCCGCGGCGGGCGTGGCCGGCCTCGTGGCCGCGGGCGGTGACCGTGCGGGCGGACTGGGCGAGTTCGTCGGAGACCCACTGGCGGGAGGCGACCGGCGAGTGGGCGAGGGCGGCGGGCACCCCGTGGCCGGCGGCGAGCTCGTCGCGCCGGGCGAGGAAGGCGGCGACGGCCCGCCGGTGGCCGGAGCGTTCGCAGTGCGGGCAGCCGCCGTCCGGCGCGTGGCCCGCGTCCGCCCCGTACTGTCTCGCCTCTTGCACCGCCACGGCGCCGCCCACTTCCCGATCCGTCCGTCGCCCGTTGTCCGATGACCGTCAACTGGCTGTCGATTCCCGGGAATTGTGTCGCATCGAATGCCCGCACACAGGGCGTTCCACCCCTGTCACACGAGTGATTGGAGAGTCATCACATTGACGGAAAGGCGGTTTCCGCGATGTCCGTTACGACAGGAGTTCGGGTTCCGTGCGGCTGATCCGCCGCCACAGCGGCTGGTAGTTGATCCAGGCCACCAGGTCGCTGCCGAGCTGTTCGCGGGTGGCGACGGCGTCACGGTGGTCGATCAGCACCGGCTTGCCCGCGGCCCGCGCGGCGAGCTGCACCTCGGCGCAGCGTTCCATGGCGATGAACCACCAGGCCGCCGCGTCGACGGAGGAGCCGACCGTGAGCAGTCCGTGGTTGCGCAGCACGAGCGCCTTGAGCCCGCCGAGGGCGACCGCGATCCGCCGGCCCTCCTCCGGGTCGACGGTGACGCCGGTGTAGGCGTCGTAGAGGGCGTGGTCCTGGTAGAAGGCGCACGCCTCCTGGGTGATCGGGTCGAGCAGTTCGCCGAGCGCGGCGAGGGCACGCCCGTGCGTGGAGTGGGTGTGCGCGACGGCGACCACGTCGGGCCGGGCCCGGTGGACCTGGGCGTGCACGGTGAAGGCGGCCTGGTTGACGTGGTGGGCGCCGTACACGACCTGGCCGTCGCCGTTGACCAGGATCAGATCGCTCGCGGTGAGCTCGGCGAAGGGCGCGCCGAAGGGGTTCACCCAGTAGCAGTCGGGGTGGTCCGGGTCGCGCGCGGTGATGTGCCCGGAGACGCCCTCCTCGTAGCCGAGCCGTCCGAAGACCCGGAGCGCGGCGGCGAGTCGCTGCTTGCGGTGGGTGCGCTCCTCGGCGCTCGTCGCGTGGACGGGCGGCATCGCGAAGTGGAGCTGGTCGACGGGGACGGGCGCCGGAGTCGAGGTCATGGGCCGGAAGGTAACGCCCGGCCGGTCAACTCTCCAGAGTCCGGACGGACCCGGGTCCCACGGACCTTTCCGCGGCCTCCTCCCGACCGGTCCCGACCCGTCCCGGCCCGTCCCGGCCCGGCCCGCATCGGCCCGCCCCGTCCCGACCCAGTCCCAGCCCGCCCCGGAAACGGTGAAGCCGCCGTCCCCGGTGCGAATCGGGGGCGGCGGCTTCACCGGCTTGGGGGAGTGACTACTCCCACTCGATGGTGCCCGGCGGCTTGCTGGTCACGTCGAGGACGACGCGGTTGACGTCGCGCACCTCGTTGGTGATGCGGGTCGAGATGCGGGCGAGCACCTCGTACGGCAGGCGCGACCAGTCGGCCGTCATGGCGTCCTCGGAGGAGACCGGACGGAGCACGATCGGGTGGCCGTAGGTGCGGCCGTCGCCCTGGACGCCGACGGAGCGCACGTCGGCGAGCAGTACGACCGGGCACTGCCAGATGTCGCGGTCGAGACCGGCGGCCGTCAGCTCCTCGCGGGCGATGGCGTCGGCCTCGCGCAGCAGGTCCAGACGGTCCTTGGTGACCTCGCCGACGATGCGGATGCCGAGGCCGGGGCCGGGGAACGGCTGGCGCTGGACGATCTCCTCGGGCAGGCCGAGCTCCTGGCCGACCATGCGGACCTCGTCCTTGAAGAGCTGGCGCAGCGGCTCGACGAGCTCGAACTCCAGGTCCTCGGGGAGGCCGCCCACGTTGTGGTGGGACTTGATGTTGGCGGTGCCGGTGCCGCCGCCGGACTCGACGATGTCCGGGTACAGGGTGCCCTGGACGAGGAAGGCGACCTCCTCGCCGTCGGCGGCGCCCTCGGCGATGATCTCGGCCTGCGCCTGCTCGAAGACGCGGATGAACTCGCGACCGATGATCTTGCGCTTGGTCTCCGGGTCGGAGACGCCGGCGAGGGCGGTGAGGAACCGCTCCTGCGCGTCGACGACCTTCAGCTGGACGCCGGTGGCGGCCACGAAGTCCTTCTCGACCTGCTCGGTCTCGCCCTTGCGCATCAGGCCGTGGTCGACGTAGACGCAGGTGAGCTGCGAGCCGATGGCCTTCTGCACGAGCGCGGCGGCCACGGCGGAGTCGACGCCGCCGGACAGACCGCAGATGGCGCGCTTGGTGCCGACCTGGGCGCGGATGGCCGCGACCTGCTCCTCGATGACGTTGCCGGTCGTCCAGGAGGGCTCGATGCCGGCGCCGCGGTAGAGGAAGTGCTCCAGGATCTGCTGGCCGTGCGTGGAGTGCAGCACCTCGGGGTGGTACTGGACGCCGTACAGCTTCTTCTCGTCGTTCTCGAAGGCGGCGACCGGCACGACGTCGGTGGACGCGGTGACGGTGAAGCCCTCGGGGGCGGCGGAGCAGGCGTCGCCGTGCGACATCCACACGGACTGCTCGACCGGGGTGCCCTCGAAGAGGGTGGAGCCGGCCTTGGAGACGTGCAGCGGCGTACGGCCGTACTCACGGGCGCCCGTGTTGTCGACGGTGCCACCGAGGGTGGTCGCCATCAGCTGGAAGCCGTAGCACATGCCGAAGACGGGGACGCCGGCCTCGAAGAGCTCGCGGTCCAGGCGCGGGGCGCCCTCGGCGTACACGGAGGACGGGCCGCCGGAGAGGATGATCGCCTTCGGCTTCTTGGCCAGCATCTCGGCCACCGGCATGGTGGACGGGACGATCTCGCTGTAGACCCGCGCCTCACGGACGCGACGGGCGATGAGCTGTGCGTACTGCGCGCCGAAGTCGACAACGAGGACTACGTCCGGGTTGGTGACGTCGGGCGCGGCAGCGGGAGTCGCTGATGACACTACGGCGGCCTTCCGGCGGTAGGAGGGGTTCCCCCGAGAGGGGGGCTATTTGTCGATTCTACCGGCGCGCCGCGCTTGCCCTTCGTCTCACCATCCGAACCGGGGTGGCCTTCGTCTCACGATCCGGGCCCGAGTTGCCCCGGGGCGCCGCGCGGGGTCCATACTGTGCCCCATGCGCGAGCTCACGACCTTCGTCTTTACCTATGGCACCGGCCGGTCCGGATGCCATGGTCGTGCTGCTTGAGCAACTGACAAGCGACTTCCCAGGCGCCCCGGGCCGACAAGGCCCGGGGCGCCTGTCGTTTCCCGGACCGTGTCGCTCCGGGGCAACCGACCCCGACACCGGACGAGGAGCCCCACCATGAGCACCAGCACCGCCACCAAGACCGCCGGCAAGACCGTCGCCGAGCAGACCGGCGCCCGCACCGACGAGGCCGCGGCCCTGATCGGCGACGCCCGCGAGCGGATCGACGCGCTCGACGACCGGATCATCGGCCTGATCCAGGAACGGATGGCCGTCTCGGCCGTCATCCAGGAGGCCCGGATCTCCTCCGGCGGCCGCCGGGTGAACCTGGCCCGCGAGATGGAGGTCCTCGGCCACTACCGGGACGCCCTCGGCAAGCCGGGCACGGCGCTCGCGATGACGATGCTGGAGCTGTGCCGCGGCCGCGTCTGACCCGTAAGGGCGCCGCCGAGGCCCGTACGGATCCCCGAGCAGTACCGATCCCCGGGCCGATCCCGTACGAGGTCGGCCCGCACGGATCCCGGAGTCGGCCGGGGACCCCGTACGGGGTTGGTCCCCGCACCCGAGTTCGGTCGCCGTCTCACCCGTACGGCGCGTGACCGGGCCCGGCGCCGGTTCGTTGGTCGTGGTGTCCGTGCCAGCCAGGGGCGGGCCCGATGAAGACCACGCGTGGCTTCGCTGGGGCGTGTGGCGTACTTCGGTACGTCGTGGGACCTCGCCCCAGCGCGCGTGACCGGACGGCAGGGGACAGCAGCCCGGTCACCCAGAAAGGGCGGTCGGTCCCGGGGACGCCCGGGGCCGACCGCAACCGGCCGAACGATCCGACATCCCGCGTCCCCCGCTCCCCCACACCCCGCTCCCCCACACCCTGATCCCTCCCTCCCACCCCGCGTGGCGCCCGCCTCCCCCGGCGCCCGCAGCAGGGCCCCGCGCCGCGACCGGAATCGCGCCGCGGGGCCCTTGCGGTGCTCACGGACGCCACACCCCGCAGGACGTGACGCGCGTCACATAAAGATTCCATGAGAGGGCTACAACCAATCCCCCAGGTCACCGGTCTCCTATGCAGCACCACCCAGAAACTGGAGAGGCGCTGCACTCGGAGGGGGGTGCAGCGCCTCTTCTGTTTTCCGGAATCTTCTCCGGAGGAGATTCCGGCGGTGGCTCACGCCTCCTTCGGCGGGACGGTCGGGATGCCCAGGAACGGCAGCCGCAGCGCGCCGAACGCGTCGGCCGGGACCGCCGGCGACTTGGGCTCGACGGCGGCCACCCGCACGTACGCCTCGCCCTGACGCGGCCGCTGGTCCTCCTCGCCCTTGTTGGGCCAGAAGGACATGGCCCGCTCCGCCTGCGCCGTGATCGTCAGCGACGGGTTGACGCCCAGGTTGGCGGAGACCGCCGCGCCGTCGACGACGGAGATGCCCGGGTGGCCGTAGAGCCGGTGGTACGGGTCGATGACGCCGGACTCCGCGTCCGCGCCGATCGGGCAGCCGCCCAGGAAGTGCGCGGTGAGCGGGGTGCCCATGAGCTCGCCGACGTTGGAGCCGGCGAAGCCGTTGATCTCCTCGGCAAGGAGGGTGGCGGCCTGGGTGGCCTCGCGGATCTGGGTCGGGTTGGGCGCGCCGTGGCCCTGGCGGGCGGTGAGCAGGCCCTTGCCGAGGCCGCCGGGCTTGCGGTAGGTGGTGAGCGAGTTGTCCAGGGACTGCATGACCAGGCCGATGATGGTGCGCTCCGACCAGTGCCAGTTGGACAGCGAGCGGACCGCGAGCGCCGGGTGCCTGACCAGGTTGAGCAGCCAGTTGCGGACCCGGTGGGCGCCGTAGGGCACCTGGAGGACGGTGAGGCTGCCCATCGAGTTGGAGCCCTTGCCGTAGCGGACCGGCTCGATGTGGGTGTTCTCGTTCGGGTGGACGGACGAGGTGATGGCGACGCCGCGGGTGAAGTCGGCCTTCGGTGCGCCGTGCCGCTTGCGGTAGCGCCGGTCGGTGGTCTGGGCGCCGACCAGGCCCTCGGAGTTGGTGCGGGTCAGCTCGCCGAGGCGGCCGGAGATGTGCGGCAGCAGGCCGGTGTCCTTCATCCGGTGCAGCAGCGTCTGGGTGCCGTACGTGCCGGCGGCGATCACGACCTTGGGGGCGGTGAAGGTGCGGCCCGCGCCCTTCTTGCGGTTGTCGGTCGGGAGGGTCCGGACCGCGTAGCCGCCCCGGGAGTCCTCGGTGACCGCGACGACCGAGGTCATCGGGTGGACCACCGCGCCCGCCTTCTCGGCGAGGTAGAGGTAGTTCTCGTTGAGGGTGTTCTTGGCGCCGTGCCGGCAGCCGGTCATGCACTCGCCGCACTCGACGCACGCCTTGCGCGAGGGGCCCGCGCCGCCGAAGAACGGGTCGGCCACCTCGGCGCCCGGCTTCACCTTCGCCGTACCGGCCCCGTCCTCGCCGACGGCGTCCTTGCCGTCGCCGAAGAAGACGCCGACCGGCGCCATGTGGAAGGTGTCGCCGATGCCCATGTTCTGGGCGGCCGCCTTCAGGTGCACGTCCGACGGGGTCATCGTCGGGTTGAGCCGGACGCCCAGCATCCGCTTGGCCTGGTCGTAGTACGGCGCGAGCTCGGAGCGCCAGTCGGTGATGTCCTTCCACTGCGGGTCGTCGAAGAACGGCGCGAGCGGCTCGTAGAGGGTGTTGGCGTAGTTGAGCGAGCCGCCGCCGACGCCCGCGCCGGCGAGCACCATGACGTTGCCGAGCAGGTGGATGCGCTGGATGCCGTAGAGGCCGAGCGCCGGGGCCCACAGGAAGTTCTTCAGGTCCCAGGAGTTCTTCGGCAGCTCGGCGCGCGCGAACCGGCGGCCGGCCTCCAGGACGCCGACCCGGTAGCCCTTCTCGGTCAGCCGCAGGGCCGTGACCGAGCCGCCGAAGCCGGAGCCGACGACGATGACGTCGTAGTCGTACGAACCGTCCGAACCATCCGAATCCTGGTTTCGGGCCGGGGGTACCGCGGTCATGGCTCTCCTCGTACGGAAAAGGGGCGGAACGGGATCCGGGAAGCGGGGGTCAGCGCAGGCGCAGGGCCTTCATCACCTTCAGGGAGGTGCTCATGAAGGCCGCGTACTTCTCGTCGTCCATCCCGAAGGAGGGCGCGAGCGGAAGCAGCCGCTGCTGGGCGACGGTCTGCGCCTCGGTGTACTTGAGGATGCCCTCGGAGCCGTGGCGCCGGCCGAGGCCGGAGTCCTTCATGCCGCCCATCGGGGACTGCACGCTGCCGTACGCGGGCGCGTACCCCTCGTTGATGTTGACGGTGCCGGTGCGCAGCCGGGCGGCGACCGCGTGGCCGCGGCGCGAATCGGTGGTCCAGACGGAGGAGTTCAGGCCGTACGGGGTGGCGTTGGCCAGCTCGACGACCTCGTCCTCGTCGGTGAAGCGGTAGACGGAGACGACCGGGCCGAAGGTCTCCTCGGCGCAGACGGCCATCGGGGCCTCGACGCCGTCGAGGATGGTCGGCTCGAAGAAGTAGGGGCCGATGTCGGGCCGGGCGACGCCGCCCGCGACCAGCCTGGCGCCCTTGGCGACGGCCTCCTCGACGTGCCGGGTGACGGTCGCCAGCTGGCGCTCGCCGACGAGGGAGCCCATCTCGGCGCCGTACGCGAGGGAGTGGCCGAGCCGCATGGCCTTCGTGCGGGCGGCGAAGCGGGCCACGAAGTCGTCGGCGACGGACTCGTGCACGTACAGCCGCTCGATGGAGATGCACAGCTGGCCGGCGGAGGAGAAGCAGGCGCGGACGGCGCCGGCGGCGGCCTTCTCGACGTCGGCGTCCTTGAGGACGATCATCGCGTTCTTGCCGCCGAGTTCCAGGCTGACGCCGACGAGCCGGGCGGCGGCGCCCTGGGCGACCTCGCGGCCGGTGCGGGTGGAGCCGGTGAAGGAGACGTAGTCGGCGTGCCGGACGACCTCGGGGCCGACGACCGGGCCCTCGCCGAGGACGACCTGGAAGACCTCGGCGGGCAGCCCGGCCTCGATCAGCAGGTCGCGGGCCCACAGGGCGGTCAGCGCGGTCTCGGTGTCCGGCTTCATGACGACGGCGTTGCCGGCGACGAAGGCGGGCAGGGCGTCGCCGACCGACAGCTCGAGCGGGTAGTTCCAGGGCGCGATCTGGCCGACGACCCCGCGCGGCTGGCGCAGCTCGGTGACCTTGGTGAGGGTCGGCACGACACCGGTGTGGTGCTTGGGGCGCAGGTACGCGGGGGCCTTGCGGCCGTAGTGGCGCGCGGCGACGGCGACGGCCTGGATCTCCTCGTGGGCGTGCAGGCGCGCCTTGCCGGTCTCGAGCTGGATGAGGTCGAGGACCTCGGACTGGCGCCGGAGGATCAGGTCGTGGAAGCGCAGCAGCACGGCGGCGCGGGCCCGGACGGGGGTCGCGGCCCAGGCGCGCTGGGCGGCGCGGGCGCGCGCGTAGGCGTCGGCGACGTCCTCGGGGGTGGACTCGGGCAGGTCCGCCAGCTTCTCCCCGGTGAAGGGGGTGTGGTTGGCGGTACGGCCGGAGCCCGCGACCCCGCGGGTGAGCCGGGCGACCAGCTCGGGCGTGACCACGTCGGCGGCGGTACGGGCGCCGGCCGGCGCGGGCGCGACGGGGTTGGTGCCGCCGGGGGCGATCGAGGTCGCGGCCGTCGTCGTGGTGGGCCGGTCCGTGACAGGGAGAGCCTGCGAGTCGGTCATGAGGGCGAGGGTAGGCCGCATTCCGGGCTTTGGGTACCCGGCGGTAACGTCTTTTCACCCTCCCCGCACATCGCGCCAGCGATCGCTGGCACATAAGCCCTGATCAGGGGCTTGTCAGGGACTCACGGCGTCCGCGGGGGTCCGCCAGTACTTCTTCACGATGTCGAACTGTTCCCTCGTACGGGCCCAGTCCTCCTCCGGCGAGGACATGTACACGGCGTACTCCGTGCCGTCGTCCTCGTAGTACACCTGGTCGATCGCGTGGCGCGGTCCGGGGAAGGTCTTCCGCTCGTGCCAGGTGAACTCCCACACGCACGAGTCGACCTGGTCGCGGAAGGTGTTCTGGTCCAGCATCACCCGCTGGTAGGCGGGCAGCCGCTTCTGCAGGCTCTTCTCGACGTCGAGCATGTGCACGTACGGGTTCTCGAAGTCCGGGGACTTGTCGATGCTGATCCGGATCCGGTGGCGGCCGTTGTCCGGCGTGTAGTCGATCGAGTCGCCGTCCTTCTGCCGCTTCCAGCCGTCGGGGACGAGCAGGCTGACGCCCTCCGGGTCGTCGACGCGGTGCCAGCCGACCGGGATGGTGCCCTTGCCGGCGTTCTTGTCCGCGCCGGAGGTGGGGCCGGCGGTGGGATCGGTGACCTTGCCGTTCCGGTCGCCGCCCTTGCCGCCCCCGAGGCCGCCCAGATGGGTCATGGCGGCGAAGACCGCGCCGCCGGCGAGCAGGCCCGCGACCACGGCGGCGAGCAGCGCGCCGCGCCAGCGGCCGCGGCGCGGGGCGGCGGAAGCGGGCACGCCGGAGGCGGCGGTGGCTGCCGTCGGCGTCGGGGCGGGGGCCGGGGCGGGCACCGGGGCGGGCCGGGGCTCGTCGTGCGGGACGGGCAGCGGTGTCGTCACGGACGGCGCGGCGGCGGCCAGTTCCTCCGCCGGTACCGGCTGCGTCGGCACGTACGCCTGCGCGGCCTGCGGCTCGCGCCCCTCCATGGCCTCGAGCAGCATCCGCTCGGCCTCGTCCGCGCGCGGGCGCTGGTCCGGGTCCTTGCGCAGCAGCGCGACGATGACCGGGGCGAGCGGACCCGCCTGCTCCGGGTACGGCGGCTCCTCGGTCACCACCGCCTGCATGGTGCTGATCGGCGAGCTGCGGCGGAACGGCGAGGTGCCCTCCACCGCCGTGTAGAGCGTCGCGCCGAGCGACCACAGGTCGGAGGCCGGTCCCGGGTCGCCGCCGCGCACCCGCTCGGGCGCCAGATAGTCGATGGAGCCGACGAGTTCGCCGGTACGGGTGATGGAGCTGTCGCCCTCGATCGCGGCGATGCCGAAGTCGGTGATGAGGACCCGGCCGTCGCGGGCGAGCAGCACGTTGCCGGGCTTCACGTCCCGGTGCAGCACGCCGGCCGCGTGCGCGGCGCGCAGGGCGCCGAGGACGTGCAGGCCGATCCGGGCCGCCTCGCGCGGCGCGATCGTGCCGGCCTCCTTGGCGGCGTCCGCGAGCGAGGGGCCGTCCACGTACTGCATGACGATCCACGGCCGGTCGTCGTGCTCCAGGACGTCGTGCACGGTGACCACGCCCGGGTGGGTGATGCGGGCCGCCGCCCGGGCCTCCTTCTGGGTCCGGGCATGCAGGACCAGCCGGTCGGCCTCGGCCACGAACCGGCCCGCCGTCAACTCCTTGACGGCCACCACACGGTGCAGCACCTCGTCGTGCGCGCGCCAGACCTTGCCCATGCCGCCACGCCCGATGGACTCGCCCAACCGGTAACGCCCGGCCAGCAGAAGTCCGGTTCCGGTGCTCTCAGACTGTTCCACGTGCCCCCGCCTGTTTGCTTCGGAAGCAAGGGTACGGAGCGAAGGGCGGTGCGCGGAACCTCGGGGCGGGTTAAGGAACAACTCTGTGACCGGGGGCGAGTTTCGGCCAGTCCGGCAAGCACCGTTCGCATGTCATTTGGGCGCCGTTCGAGCGCCGCTCAAGCACTGTCGGACCGTCACTCAGCGGGTGGCGCGGTACGCCTTCACCGCCTGCTCGTAGATCTCGGAGACCTTGTCGCGCTCACCCTCCGGGCCGATGACCTGGACCACGTGGTAGCGGCCGCGGTCGATCAGCGCCAGATTGCGCACGAAGACCTCGCGCCCGGTGCTGTCCTGCCAGGTGAACTGCCCCTCGGCCGTGGCGCGCTGGCCGATGTCGACACGGCGCAGGCCGGAGGCGCTCGACCAGGAGGATTCGCGCCACGGAGTGAGTTCGCGCTCCTTGGTGCTCTGGTAGCGCAGCGGGTCGTCACCGTTGGCCTGAACCGTGTCCCGGCCGGGGACGACCACCAGGGTGAAGTCGCCGCCCGTGAAGCGCACTTGCCCGGCGTCGTTGATCGGGCTGCGCCGCCAGCCGCTCGGCACGCCGACCTGGAAGCCCTCGGGGTCCTTGCGCAGGACGTAACCGGAGGCGAGCACGGGTGCCGAGGGGTCCGCGGCGGGCGGGGTGGTGGCGGCCGGGGGCCGGGAGGACGCGGGCGGGCGGCTGGCCGGGGCGGAGGACGGGGCGCCGGTGGACGGCGCGGCCGAGGCCGGGGGCGTCTGCGCCGACGGCCCGTTCTCCGCGCCCTGTTCGGGCATGAACAGCACGGCGTACGCGACCGCCCCGCCGAGCAGCAGCAGGATCAGGAGCAGCAGCGTGCGGCCGAGGGCGCGCGGGGAGCCCGCGGGGCGCCCGGGAGCACGGGGAGCTCGCGGGGCGCGCTGGGGGATCTCGTCGTGCACCGGCTCGTGCTCGCGCTCGTGGAACGCGTCGTGCATCAGGTCGTGCAGGGAGGCGTCCTGGTGCAGCTCCTCGCGCGCGCCGCGGCCCTTCGCGTGCCGGTGCCGCCCGTTCGCGGCGGCACCGCGGCGGCGGCGCCGCACCAGCTCGCCCCGTCGGCGCACGATGGGCAGCCGGGCGGCGTCGGGGGACGGCAGCGGTACGACGCCGAGGCCGGCGTCCGGTTCGGGCGCCGACCGTACGAGGGAGCGCAGCCAGCCGCTCAGCTCCTCCACGTCGGGGCGCTCGGTCGGGTCCTGGCGCAGCAGCGACTCGACGACCGGCCGCAGCGGGCCGGACTCCTCGGCGAACGCGGGCGGCTCGGCGCAGACCAGCTGGACCAGTTCGGCGGCGCTGTCCTCCGGGTACGGGGCATGACCCTGGACGGCCCGGTAGAGCAGCGCGCCCAGCGCCCACAGGTCGGTGGCGGGGCCGATGGGCGGGGCGAGCCGCCAGTGCTCGTGCACCGGGCCGGCCTGCTCGGGCGCCCAGCGCTCGGTGACCGCGCCGACGACCGCCATCCGGGTCTGCCGGGCCCGCTCGGCGGCGAGCCGCGTCACCGGGCCGCGGTACGGCTCCGTGCCGGGTCCCGCACCGGGCTCCGCCCCGGGCGTCGTCCCGTGACCCGCGGCGGAGCCGGTGACGGGCTCGGACGCGGGGCGCTGGGCGGGGGTGGCCGCCGTGTAACCGGCCGGCAGCGCGGGCAGCGCGGGGCCGCCGCCGCCCGCAGGAACGTTGCGCCCGCCGTCGCGGGAGGCGTGCGGCCCGTCGCTCCAGCTCCCGGCGAGGTACGCGCGGGGCGGCGGGGTGGGCCCGTCCTGCTCGTCGTCGACGTCGGCGTCGGCGTCGTCATCGTCGTCGTCGCCCGTCCGCGCCCACCACTGCGGCTCGGGCGGGACCGGCGGCCCGGGAGGCGCGGGCGGAGCCTGCGGTTCCGGGGCCGGGCGCTGGACCGGCAGCGCCCCGGTGTCCCCGATGCTCGCCGCGGCCCGGGCCCCCGCCCGGTACGCCGCGATCGCCCCGGCCCTGGCCGCCCGCACATCCGCGCCGGCCGGCACCCCGGCCGCGGGCACCCCGGACGCGGCCGGCAACTCGGGCCTGCCGCCCGCGCGTCCGGCGTCGCCGTAGGGGGTGCCGCCGTGGGGCCCGTAGCCGCTGCGGCTTCCGGATGCCCCGGGCCCGTCGGGGCCGTCCTCGACGCCGCGCGGGGACACGACCGAGGCGCCGTACGGAGTGCCGTGCGGGCCGTACGCCTCGTCGGGCGCGTCGGCAGCCGGCTCGTACGCGTCGTCCCCGGCCTCGGACTCGGGCTCGTCCTCCTCCGCGTACGTCTCGCGCTCGTACCCCTCGCGCTCGTACGTCTCGGGCCCGTACACCTCGGGCTCGTACGGCTCGAACGGCTCGGGTCCGAACTCGTCCTCCGGCGGCACCGGGGCGTAGCCGCACAGGGCCTCCTCGGCCGCGCCGGCGGCGAGGCCGGTCAGGACGACGCGGCCGTCGTCGCAGACGAGGACGGTGCGGGCGGTGACGTTGCGGTGGGTCCAGCCGTGGGCGTGCAGGGCGCGCAGGGCGGTGAGGAGGTCGGCGCCGATCTCGGCGGCGCGGTAGGGGCTGAGCGGGCCCTCGGTGAGCAGGTCGGAGAGCGGGACGGCGGGGACGGACTCGCTGACGATCCACAGCGAGCCGGCCTCGGCGAACACGTCGAAGACCTGGTCGAGGCGCGGGTGGTCGGGGATGCGGGCGGCGGCCTGCGCGGCCTCGACGGCGCGGCGGACGGCCGGGTCGGCCGGTCTTCGGGTGGCCCGGCCGGGGTCCGCGTAGGGCCGGCCGTCGAGGAGTTCGGCGTCGACGACCTCGGGCAGCGGCACCTGACGGATCCGCACTTCCTGGCCGCTGTACGTGTCGAAGGCGCGCGTCTCGACGAGTTCGTACGCGTCGGGCGGCGGCAGGGGCAGGCGGTAGCGGTCCGCGAGCACCCTTCCCGCGTAGTCGTCCACGACGCCTCCCCACGCGCCTGCCGTCCCCCGTGCCCCGCCCTCACGGTCTCGGGACGGGGCTTCTCACGATACGTCCGCCGGTCAGTCCTTGGGGCTGAACGTGGCGAACGCGGTCTCCCGCAGCGTCTTGCACTCGGCCGCGTCCCACAGGTCGGAGCGGCAGCTGACCATGATCGAGTAGCCGCGCCGGCCGTCGACCTTGAAGCCGCGGTTGAGCACGTGGACGCGCTGGCCTCCCTGGTTGCGCTCGAACTCCCAGTCGGCGACGGTCGGATAGCCCTTGTACGAGACCGGGTGTATGCCGATGTGCCGGTAGCCGTTGCTGGTCGCGGCGACCGCGGCCAGGGCGGCGCGCCAGGCGGCGGCCGCGTCGTCCTTGGGGCTGTCGTTGAAGTCGACCTGGACGCGCGGGAAGGCGCCCGCGGAGGCGTTGAAGATGCCGCCCGAGTTCTGGCCCGCTATGGCGGTGAGCCGGAAGGAGGCGGGCATCGCCATGGAGAAGTGGAAGCGGTCGTTCGTCACCATGACGTACCCGGCGGGCAGCTTCGCGCCGCCGCCGTTGCCGTTGTCGTCGGCGCCGCCGCCCTGGTCGCCGCCGCCCGGTGTCCCGCTGGGCGTGCTGCCGCTCTGGCCGCCGCTGTCGGCGGCCGGCTTGCCGCCGCCCTGCTGGGTCGGACCGCTCGGCGAGATGCCGGTGTTCCCGCCGCCGGACGCGGCGCCCGCGGAGGCGGTGGTGCCGCCGGACGTGGCGCCCTTGCCCTGGTCGGTGTCGTCCTGGCCGCCGCCGAGGGCGACGTACAGGATCGTGCCGAGCAGCGCGAGGAGGACGACCGCGGCGGTGATCACCAGGGTCCGGCGCGGCACGACGTCGGTGAGCGACGCCTTGGCGGGCGCGGGCCGGTCCGGGGCGCCGGGACCGGCCGGGCGCGTGGGCGCGGCCGCGCCGGCGGCCGCGTTCCGCACCGACTTCAGCGCGCCGCGCAGCCGCTCGGCCGTCGCCTCGCCGGCCTTCTCGCGGGCCGGCTTCTCCCGGCCGGGCGTGGCCGGGGGCGAGGCCGGGCGCTCGGGCAGCGGCGGGAGCGGCGGCAGCGGTACGACCCTGGTCGCCTCCGGGCCCGGCTCCGGCGGCGCCTCGGGGGCGTCGAGCACGGCGCGCAGCAGCGCCCGGGCGCCGGCGTCGTCGAGCCGCTCGGCCGGGTCCTTGGCGAGCAGGCCGTAGATGACCTTCTCCAGCTCCGGGCCCGCGTTCTTCGGCGGGTCGACGGGCTCGGTCATCACGGCGGTGAGCGTGGCGATGGCGGAGCCCTTGTCGTACGGCGGGCTGCCCTCCACGGCCGCGTAGAGCAGACCGCCGAGCGACCAGAGGTCGGCGGCGGGGCCGGGCTTGTGGCCGCGGGCGCGCTCGGGCGAGATGTACGAGGGGGCGCCGACGAGCATGCCGGTGGAGGTGATCGAGGGGTCGCCCTCGACCTGGGCGATGCCGAAGTCGGTGAGGACGGCCCGGCCGTCCTCACCGATCAGCACGTTCGACGGCTTCACGTCGCGGTGCAGGATGCCCTCGCGGTGCGCGGAGCGCAGCACGTCGAGGATGGCGAGGCCGACCTCGGCGGCGCGGCGCGGGGTGAGCGTGCCGTCCTCGCGGATCGCGTCGGCGAGGGACTTGCCCTCGATGAGCTCCATGACGATCCACGGGCGGTCGTCCTCGTCGACGACGTCGTAGACGGTCACGGCGCCGTTGTTGCGGATCCGGGCGATGGCCTTGGCCTCGCGCAGGGTCCGGGTGATGAGGCGTCGCTTCTCGTCGTCGTCGATGCTGTTGGGGAAGCGGAGCTCCTTCACGGCGACGGTCCGGCCGAGCGTCTCGTCGACCGCGCGCCACACCGTGCCCATGCCGCCGCGGCCGAGGACCGCGCCGAGCCGGTACCGCCCGGCGAGCAGCCGCCCTTCGGCGGACGACGCGTCAGCCTTCCGGCCCCGCCCGCCGGTTCCGGTGGCGTCGGCCCCGAACCCGGCCGCCGGCGCGGCCCCGTCCGTCGACCCGCTGCCGCCGGCGCTCTTGGTCAGCCCGACCGCGGGCCGCGGCGCGGCCTGGGCCTTGTCGCCCGCCGCTCCGGCGCGCGGCGCGGACCGGTCCACCGGCCGCCGGGGGTCGGCGACGCCCGATCCGCGCACCGGCGCGCCCTGCGGCCGCGCGTCCTCCGGCTCCACCGGGGCACGCCCGGTGGCCGGTTCGTCCTGAGCCGCGGCCGGTTCGGCGTCCGGCGCGTCCGTGGCCCGTGCGCCCTCGCCGCCTTCGGCGCCCTCGCCATCGTGCGCCGGCTCGGGCGCCGGCCCGGCGCCGGGCGCGCCGGTCACACGCCCGTCCTTCGACTCCGGTGCCTCCGGTGCGTCCGCCGTGCGCGCGGCCGGGATCCTGTCCCGGTCGGCGTCGGTGGCGGCGCCCGCGGCGGCGTTCCGCCGGGGGGCCTGCCCCGTGTTCCGCGACTGCTCCGCCTCCGACATGCGTCCCCTCTGCGATCCCTGTTTCTCGCCCGCGTCCGGAGCTCCCGCGTTCTGCGGCAACCCGCCCTGAAAGAGAGCTCATTGTCCCTCACTCCGCGACCGGCGCCTCCCCCGGGTCCGAAGTGCGAGAACGCCGGGACACGCCCAGGACACCCCCGAGGTCCTAGATCGGCACGATGTCCGGCGCTCCGAGGCGGGCCGCGTCGGCCGTCAGGTCGTCGGGCTGGCGTTGCGATTCGCGTTCGGCCTCGACCCGCTTCTCGTAGTGCTCGACCTCCTTGTCGATGTGGCTGGAGTCCCAGCCGAGCACCGGGGCCATGAGTTCGGCGCACTCGCGGGCGCTGCGGGTGCCCCGGTCGAAGGTCTCGATGGAGATGCGGGTGCGCCGGGTGAGGACGTCGTCGAGGTGGCGGGCGCCCTCGTGGGAGGCGGCGTAGACGATCTCGGCCTTCAGGTAGTCCTCGGCGGCCGGGAGGGGCGCGCCGAGGGCGGGTTCGGCGGCGACGAGGTCGAGGATCTCCTCCGTCAGGGAGCCGTAGCGGTTGAGGAGATGCTCGACGCGGGCGACGTGGAGGCCGGTGCGGGCGGCGATGCCGGCGCGCGCGTTCCACAGGGCCTTGTAGCCCTCGGCGCCGAGCAGCGGGGTGTCCTCGGTGACGCAGGCGGCGACGCGCTTGTCGAGCGCGTGGACGGCCTCGTCGACGGCGTCCTTCGCCATGACGCGGTAGGTCGTGTACTTGCCGCCGGCGACGACGACCAGGCCGGGCACGGGATGGGCGACGGTGTGTTCGCGGGAGAGCTTGCTGGTGGCGTCGGACTCGCCGGCGAGGAGGGGGCGCAGGCCCGCGTAGACGCCCTGGACGTCGTCGCGGGTGAGCGGGGTGGCGAGCACGCCGTTGACGTGTTCGAGCAGGTAGTCGATGTCGGCGCTGGAGGCGGCGGGGTGGGCCTTGTCGAGGTCCCAGTCGGTGTCGGTGGTGCCGACGATCCAGTGCCGGCCCCAGGGGATGACGAAGAGGACGGACCTCTCGGTGCGCAGGATGAGTCCGGTGCTGGAGTGGATGCGGTCCTTGGGCACGACGAGGTGGATGCCCTTGGAGGCCCGGACGTGGAACTGGCCGCGCTCGCCGATGAGGGCCTGGGTGTCGTCGGTCCACACGCCCGTGGCGTTGACGATCTGGCGGGCGCGGATCTCGTACTCGCCGCCGGCCTCGACGTCCCGGACGCGGGCGCCGACCACCCGCTCGCCCTCGCGCAGGAAGCCGACGACCCGGGCCCGGCTGGCGACCCTGGCCCCGTAGTAGGCGGCGGTGCGGACGAGGGTGGTGACGAAGCGGGCGTCGTCCATCTGGGCGTCGTAGTACTGCAGGGCGCCGACGAGGGCGTCCCTCCTGAGGCAGGGGGCGACGCGCAGGGCGCCGCGCCGGCTGAGGTGGCGGTGCACCGGGAGCCCGCGGCCGTGGCCGGAGGAGACGGACATGGCGTCGTACAGGGCGACGCCGGAGCCCGCGTACAGCCGCTCCCAGCCCTTGTGCTGGAGCGGGTAGAGGAACGGGACGGGTTTGACCAGGTGGGGGGCGAGCCGTTCGAGGAGCAGGCCGCGCTCCTTGAGGGCCTCGCGGACGAGTGCGAAGTCGAGCATCTCCAGATAGCGCAGACCGCCGTGGATCAGCTTGCTGGACCGGCTGGAGGTGCCGGAGGCCCAGTCGCGGGCCTCGACGAGGCCGGTGGAGAGTCCTCTGGTGACGGCGTCGAGGGCGGTGCCCGCGCCGACGACTCCGGCGCCGACGACCAGTACGTCCAGTTCGCGCTCGGCCATGGCCGCGAGCGCCTGGGTGCGCTCGGCGGGTCCCAGTGTCGCTGTCCTCACGGTTGGTGCCTCCCGTCGTCCCCCGTCTGTCCAGCACACGAACCGGGCCTGTGTGGTCCGGCTCACAGACTTGATTCTGTCCCGGCCCACCGACTTCAGCCACCGCCCCTGTCCCACCCTGTGGATAACACTCGGCGACCTTCGTCCCGGCAATGCCGCATATCGGTCATATTTACGCTTAGTCTGACATTGCGTCAGTCACCTTCGGTCCACAGGGCTTGCGCACCGCGTCCCCTCCGGCTAACCGGCTTCTGGGAAGGACGGCCCATCCCCCATGCCCGCTGATCTCGCCGTCATCGGCCTCGGCCACCACGGACTCCCACTCGCCCAGGCGGCCACCGCGGCCGGCGTCGACACCATCGGCTACGACACCGACCCCCGCCCCGTCGCCGAACTCGCCGCCGGACGCCCCCCGGTCGACGGCTCCCTCACCGCCGCCGAGATCCGCCGGATGCTGTCCGCCGGCTTCCGCACGACCACCGACCCCGCCGAGCTCGGCCGGGTCCGCACCGCCGTCATCTGCGCCCCCACACCGCCCGCGCCCGACGGCACGCTCGACCTCGGCGCCGTCACCGCGGCCGCCCGCGCCCTCGCCGCCCGGCTGCGCCCGCACACCACGGTCCTCCTGGAGTCCCCGGTGCCGCCCGGCACCACCGAGGGCCTGCTGCGCGAGCTCCTGGAGACCGGCTCGGGGCTGCGCGCCGGGCGCGACTTCCACCTCGCGTACTCCCCCGGCCGGCTCGACCCGGGCAGCCGGACACCCGGCGGGGCGCGCGACTTCGCCGCCACCCCCAAGGTGATCGGCGGCCTGACCCCCGCCTGCACCGAGTCCGCGGCGGCGGTCTACGGCCGGCTCACCGACAAGGTCGTCCGCGCCCGCGGACCGCGCGAGGCCGAGACCGTCAAGCTCCTGGAGACCAACTTCCGGCACGTGAACATCGCCCTCGTCAACGAGATGGCGGTGCTCTGCCACGAGCTCGGCGTCGACCTCTGGGACGTCATCCGCTGCGCGGAGACCAAGCCCTTCGGCTTCCACGCCTTCCGCCCCGGGCCCGGCGTCGGCGGCCACGGAGTGCCCGTGGACACCATCGGCGCCCACCGCCCGCTGCGCCTGGTCGAGCTCGCCGGCCAGGTCAACGAGCGCATGCCGGGATACGTCGTCCAGCGCTCCGCCACGCTCCTCAACGAGCACGGCAAGTCCGCGCGCGGCGCCCGCGTCCTGCTGCTCGGGATCACCTACAAGCCCGACCTGGCCGACCGCCAGGGCTCCCCCGCCGACGAGATCGCCCGTCGTCTGATGGACCTGGGCGCGGCCGTCAGCTACCACGACCCCTACGTCCCCGACTGGCGCGTCCGCGACCTGCCGGTCCCGCGCGCCGACTCCCTCTACGAGGCCGCCGCCCACGCCGACCTCACGATCCTGCTCCAGCACCACCGGACGTACGACCTCCAGGGCCTGGCCGTGAAGGCCCAGCTCCTCCTCGACACCCGCGGCGCGACCCCGGCGGGCGCGGCGCACCGGCTGTAGGCCCGCCCCCCCCCGGACGGCGAAGGGCCCCGCACCACCCGGTGCGGGGCCCTTCTGCGTACGCCAGGGGCGTCAGCGCTTGTGCTGCGCGTCCGCCACGGTGACCTCGACGCGCTGGAACTCCTTGAGCTCGCTGTAGCCGGTGGTGGCCATCGCGCGGCGCAGGGCGCCGAAGAAGTTCATGGAGCCGTCCGGGATGTGCGACGGGCCGGTGAGGATCTCCTCGGTGGTGCCGACGATGCCCAGGTCGACCAGCTTGCCGCGCGGGACGTCCTCGTGGACGGCCTCCATGCCCCAGTGGTGGCCCTTGCCCGGGGCGTCCGTGGCGCGGGCCAGCGGGGAGCCCATCATGACGGCGTCGGCGCCGCAGGCGATGGCCTTCGGGAGGTCGCCGGACCAGCCCACGCCGCCGTCGGCGATGACGTGCACGTAGCGGCCGCCGGACTCGTCCATGTAGTCGCGGCGGGCGGCGGCCACGTCGGCGACGGCGGTGGCCATCGGGACCTGGATGCCGAGGACGTTGCGGGTGGTGTGGGCGGCGCCGCCGCCGAAGCCCACCAGGACGCCCGCGGCGCCGGTGCGCATCAGGTGCAGGGCGGCGGTGTAGGTGGCGCAGCCGCCGACGATGACGGGGACGTCGAGCTCGTAGATGAACTGCTTCAGGTTCAGCGGCTCGGCGGCACCGGAGACGTGCTCGGCGGAGACGGTCGTGCCGCGGATGACGAAGATGTCCACGCCGGCGTCGACGACGGCCTTCGAGAACTGCGCGGTGCGCTGCGGGGAGAGCGCGGCGGCGGTGACCACACCCGCGTCGCGCACCTCCTTGATGCGCTGCCCGATCAGCTCCTCCTTGATCGGCGCAGCGTAGATCTCCTGCAGACGCCGGGTCGCCGCGGCCTCGTCCAGCTCGGCGATCTCGTCGAGCAGCGGCTGCGGGTCCTCGTAGCGGGTCCACAGGCCCTCGAGGTTCAGCACGCCGAGGCCGCCGAGCTCGCCGATGCGGATGGCGGTCTGCGGCGAGACGACCGAGTCCATGGGGGCGGCCAGGAAGGGCAGCTCGAAGCGGTAGGCGTCGATCTGCCAGGCGATCGAGACCTCCTTCGGGTCCCGGGTGCGCCGGCTCGGTACGACGGCGATGTCGTCGAACGCGTACGCCCTGCGGCCGCGCTTGCCGCGCCCGATCTCGATCTCAGTCACGATGTGTGGCCTTTCCCTCTGTGTCTGCGCCTACCAGTATCCCCGACCCACGCCGAAGGGGCGGCTCCGGCCACATGCCGGAACCGCCCCTTCCGTCGCGCGCTGTTACTTCCTGCTGTAGTTCGGCGCCTCGACCGTCATCTGGATGTCGTGCGGGTGGCTCTCCTTGAGACCCGCCGAGGTGATCCGGACGAAGCGGCCGTTCGCCTGGAGCTCCGGCACCGTGCGCCCGCCGACGTAGAACATCGACTGGCGCAGGCCGCCCACCAGCTGGTGGACGACGGCCGAGAGCGGGCCGCGGTAGGGCACCTGGCCCTCGATGCCCTCGGGCACGAGCTTCTCGTCGGAGGCGACGCCCTCCTGGAAGTAGCGGTCCTTCGAGAAGGAGCGCTGCTCGCCGCGGGACTGCATGGCGCCGAGCGAGCCCATGCCGCGGTACGACTTGAACTGCTTGCCGTTGATGAAGAGCAGCTCGCCCGGGGACTCCTCGCAGCCCGCGAGCAGCGAGCCGAGCATCACCGTGTCGGCGCCGGCGACCAGGGCCTTCGCGATGTCGCCGGAGTACTGCAGACCGCCGTCGCCGATGACCGGGACGCCGGCCGCCTTGGCGGCGAGGGAGGCCTCGTAGATCGCGGTGACCTGGGGGACGCCGATGCCGGCGACCACGCGGGTGGTGCAGATGGAGCCCGGGCCGACACCGACCTTGATGCCGTCGACACCGGCGTCGATCAGCGCCTGGGCGCCGTCGCGGGTGGCGACGTTTCCGCCGATGACGTCGACCGAGGAGTTCGACTTGATCTTGGCGACCATGTCGCCGACCAGGCGGGAGTGGCCGTGGGCGGTGTCGACGACGATGAAGTCGACGCCCGCCTCGATCAGGGCCTGGGCGCGCTCGTACGCGTCGCCGGCGACACCGACGGCGGCGCCGACGAGCAGCCGGCCTTCCTTGTCCTTGGCCGCGTTCGGGTACTTCTCGGCCTTGACGAAGTCCTTGACCGTGATGAGGCCCTTGAGCAGCCCGCCCTCGTCGACGAGCGGAAGCTTCTCGATCTTGTGGCGGCGCAGCAGCTCCATGGCGTCCACGCCGGAGATGCCGACGTGGCCGGTGACCAGCGGCATCGGGGTCATGACCTCGCGCACCTGGCGGCTGCGGTCGGACTCGAAGGCCATGTCACGGTTGGTGACGATGCCGAGGAGCTTGCCGGCCGGGTCGGTGACCGGGACGCCGCTGATGCGGAACTTGGCGCAGATCGCGTCGGCCTCGGCGAGCGTGGCGTCCGGGTGCACGGTGATCGGGTCGGTCACCATGCCGGACTCGGAGCGCTTCACCAGGTCGACCTGGTTGGCCTGGTCGGCGATGGAGAGGTTGCGGTGCAGGACACCGACGCCGCCCTGGCGGGCCATGGCGATGGCCATCCGGGACTCGGTGACCTTGTCCATCGCGGCGGAGAGCAGCGGGATGTTCACCCGCACGTTCTTCGAGATGTACGAAGAGGTGTCGATCTGGTCGGGAGCCATGTCCGAGGCTCCGGGCAGCAGCAGCACATCGTCGTAGGTCAGCCCGAGTGTCGCGAATTTTTCGGGCACTCCGTCGACGTTGGTCATGACACCTTCCCCAATGGCCTTGATCGGTGCGGATGTCCATGCTAACGGGCTGCGGCCGTGTCTCATTCCACGAGCAAGATCAGCAAGGATCTTTGGACATTCCTACGTGTACGTGAGGGACATCCGGCCCTCGCGAGGCTTACTCGCCGGACTACTGCTCGGCCAGCGCGCGCAGCCGGCTCAGCGCGCGGTGCTGCGCCACCCGGACCGCGCCCGGCGACATGCCGAGCATCTGGCCGGTCTCCTCCGCGGTCAGCCCGACGGCCACCCGGAGCACGAGCAGCTCGCGCTGGTTCTCCGGGAGGTTGGCGAGCAGCTTCTTGGCCCATTCGGCGTCGTCGCTGAGCAGCGCCCGCTCCTCGGGCCCCAGCGAGTCGTCGGGCCGCTCGGGCATCTCGTCGGACGGCACCGCCGTCGACCCCGGGTGCCGCATGGCGGCCCGCTGGAGGTCGGCGACCTTGTGTCCGGCGATGGCGAAGACGAACGCCTCGAAGGGCCTGCCCGTGTCCTTGTAGCGCGGCAGCGCCATCAGGACGGCGACACAGACCTCCTGGGCGAGGTCCTCCACGAAGTGGCGGGCGTCACCGGGCAGCCGGTTCAGCCGGGTGCGGCAGTAGCGCAGGGCGAGCGGGTGCACGCGCGCCAGTAGGTCGTGCGTGGCCTGCGCGTCGCCGTCCACGGCACGGTGTACGAGTGCACCGATCTCCCCCTGCCCGGCGGGCACGGGTGACCCCATGGTCTCGTCGTCGCGCATCGCTCCATGGTGCCCCGGCGCCGCTTGGTTCGCGGCACCGTGTCCGTAGTTGTGCACCGAAGCGTTATGAGCAGGTGCGCCGGGACTCATATCCTGCGCCCTCCCCTTCCGCTTGTCTTCCGCCGGCTCGCTCGTCTCGTCCCCGAGGAACTCCACGCCTTCAAGGATGCGGCATTCCGCGGGGAAGTGACACAAGCCCACCCCGTCCGCCCCGCGGCGGACGGGGATGCGGCCGACGGCCGCAGGTCAGCGGACCAGGCCCCAGCGAAAGCCGAGCGCGACGGCGTGCGCCCGGTCCGACGCGCCCAGCTTCTTGAACAGACGCCGGGCGTGCGTCTTGACGGTGTCCTCGGAGAGGAAGAGCTCGCGGCCGATCTCCGCGTTGGACCGGCCGTGACTCATGCCCTCCAGGACCTGGATCTCGCGGGCGGTCAGCGTGGGCGCGGCGCCCATCTCGGCCGAGCGCAGACGGCGCGGGGCGAGCCGCCAGGTCGGGTCGGCGAGGGCCTGGGTGACGGTGGCCCGCAGTTCGGCGCGCGAGGCGTCCTTGTGCAGATAGCCACGGGCACCGGCGGCGACGGCGAGCGCGACGCCGTCCAGGTCCTCGGCGACGGTGAGCATGATGATGCGGGCGCCGGGGTCCGCGGAGAGCAGCCGGCGGACGGTCTCCACGCCGCCCAGACCGGGCATGCGCACGTCCATCAGGATGAGGTCCGAGCGGTCCGCGCCCCAGCGGCGGAGGACTTCCTCGCCGTTGGCCGCGGTGGTCACGCGCTCGACGCCGGGCACGGTCGCGACCGCGCGGCGGAGCGCCTCTCGGGCAAGCGGGGAGTCGTCGCAGACGAGGACGGATGTCATGACTGACCTCCGCGGCTCTCGCAGCTGATGCGCGTCACCTTGAGCCTCCAGGGCTGGTACGTCGGGTCACCTGTGCGGTTGACGCCCTCGGACACCTGCCCGAGCGCTTGTTCCTTCAACCGCCTCGCACTCTCAACGATGGTCACCCGAAAGAGTTACGGGTCGGACGGCGACCTTCGGCACTCTACGTGAGGGACCGTAAGCGGAGGAGAGCGTCGCAGGTCATCCGTCCTTCACCCGAAGCTATGCCCCATTTAGCGGGTTTTCTTCCCTTTTTGCGGTGTCTGTGGCTAGATTCGCAATGAGTCATATTTACATCTACTTAGACAGTAGACGTAGGTATCCGAGACCCACGAGGGGCGAAGGGCCCCCGTCGATCAGCCATCCACCCGCCCACCAATCCGTATCCACTCGACACGGTTTCAAGGGGACAAGCGCAATGGCAGATTTCTCCCGCCTTCCCGGACCCAACGCCGATCTGTGGGACTGGCAACTCCTCGCGGCCTGCCGCGGAGTGGACAGCTCCCTGTTCTTCCACCCTGAGGGAGAGCGCGGCGCGGCACGGAGTGCGCGCGAGAACTCGGCGAAAGAGGTCTGCATGCGGTGCCCCGTACGCGCGGAGTGCGCGGCACACGCGCTCGCCGTACGGGAGCCCTACGGCGTCTGGGGCGGCCTCACCGAGGACGAACGCGAGGAACTCATGGGCCGGGCGCGCAACCGCCTGGTCACCACGACAGCCGGGCCACCCGGCCCGGCGACGACGGCGAGGGCGGCCGCCACGACCTGAAGGAACGTTTCACCGATCGGACTCGTCCGGGATTCGTCCGGGGTTGCCCGTACGGGATCTGACGGGCCGGCACACCGGGCGCCGCACCGTGCGCGGCCCGGGGGCGCGCGGCGCGGGCAGGACCCGTCCGGCGGACCGGGGCCGGAGAAGCGCCGACCCCGTTCGGCCGGACCCGTCTCACCCGTACGGTCCCGGCCCGCAACCGCCGTCGTCCCCCGTACGGCGGCGGGGCCGTCACCCGTACGGGTCCGGGGCACTCACTCCGACGGCCCGCACCGCCTCACCCGAACGGCCCCGGGGCGCACGCCCGTACACCCCCGCACGCTCGGCCGGGCGAGGGTGTGGCGTCACCCGTACGGCCGGGCCGCGGACCACTCGTACGGCCCAGCCCGCACGTCACCCGAACGGCGGCGGGCAGCACGCGCCGAGCGAGCGATGCGACGCCCTCCGGCGCCACGGCGAACCACGGCCACGCGGGCCGAGACCACCGCGCGGGCCGGGCGTGTCGCCATACGGCCCGGGCCGGGCCCGATGCGCCGAACGGCCGCCGGGGCCTGTCCCCACCTCCCGCGCCCCCGGGGCTACGGCGCGGGCCGCCGGCCGGGAGCCCGGTGCAATCCGCGGGGCTGTTGCTACGCGCCCACCGCGCCCGACCGGGTCGCCGCGCGGGCGGCCGCGCGGTCGAGCTCGTCGAGGGTTGCGGCGACGGCCGGGACCTGGGCCAGGTCGGGCAGGGTCAGGGCGACGATCTCGCGCTCGACGGCCGGTTCGACGGTGACCGTGACCGCGCCCCGCGGCCGTACGGACTCGATGGCGAGCGCCGGCAGGACGGCGACGCCCAGGCCCGCGCCCACCAGGCCCATCACGGCCGGGTAGTCGTCGGTGGCGAAGTCGATGCGGGGCGTGAAGCCGGCCGTCTCGCAGACGTCGACCAGCTGGCGGCGGCAGCGCGGACAGCCCGCGATCCAGGGGTCCTCGGCGAGTTCGCCGATCGCGACGGAGCCGGCGCCGGCGAGCCGGTGGTCCTCGGGGACGAGGCCGACGAGCCGGTCGGCGAGCAGCGGCCGGACGACCAGGTCGTCCCAGGCGTCGCGGCCCGCGGCGTCCGGCCCGGTCCCGTAACGGAAGGCGAGCGCCACGTCGCAGTCGCCCTCGCGCAGCATCTCCACCGAGCGCGGCGGCTCGGCCTCCACCAGGGAGACCCGGGTGCCGGGGTGGGCGGCGCGCAGCGCGGCGAGGGCGGTCGGGACGAGGGTGGAGCTGCCGCTCGGGAACGAGACCAGGCGGACCCGGCCGGCCCGCAGGCCCGCGATGGCGGCGACCTCCTCCTCGGCGGCGGTGAGCCCGGCGAGGATGCCGGAGGCGTGCCGCACCAGGGCCTCGCCGGCCTGGGTGAGCCGCATCTCGCGGCCGGTGCGCACGAGCAGCGGGGTGCCGGCGGAGGCTTCGAGCGCCTTCATCTGCTGGCTCACCGCGGGCTGGGTACAGCCGAGTTCGCGCGCGGCGGCCGAGAAGGAGCCCGTGGCGGCGACGGCGCGCAGGACACGGAGGTGGCGGGCCTCGATCATAGGTCGAGCATAAGTGACTCTTGGGGCCGCAGGCGAATTTCGCTGGTCAACTTTGAGACAGCGATCTAGGGTGCCGCCATGGAGTCCATGGAGCTGCTGAGCGTGAACGCGGGCCGGGCCAAGGCCGTGGAGTACACCAACGCCCCGTCGGGCCTGACCGGCATCGACAAGCGGCCGGTGGCCGGGGCCGTACGGGTCGAGGCGCCGGGCCCGCCCGGGACGGCCGCGAGCGGGGTCGCCGGGGACGACGTCTGCGACCTGCGCTTCCACGGCGGGAACGACCGGGCCGTGTACGCCTTCGCCCGCGAGGACCTGGACCACTGGGAGCGCGAACTGGGCCGCGCCCTCGCCCCCGGCACGTTCGGCGAGAACCTCACCACCCGTGGCCTCGACGTCGACAACGCCCTGATCGGGGAACGCTGGCGGGTCGGCGACGACGTGGTCCTGGAGGTGACCGGCGGCCGCATCCCGTGCCGCACCTTCGCCGGCTTCCTGGAGGAGGCCGGCTGGGTCAAGCGCTTCAACGAGTCGGCGGCCGGGCCCGGCGCGTTCTGCCGCGTGATCGTCCCGGGCGAGGTCAGGGCGGGCGACCGCATCGAGGTCGTCCACCGCCCCGACCACGACATCACGGTCGCCCGGCTGCACCACGCGGCGACCCTCGACCGCACGCTGCTGGCGGAGATGCAGCCGGCGGCCGAGTGGATGGAGTCGGGGCTGCTCGGGCTGGTCCAGCGGTACACCGACAAGTACGGCGAGCGATAAGGAGAGGCGTCGAGGGCGGTGGATTCCCGCACACGGCCTTCACACGCCGCGGGCTAACGTGCCGCGTATGACGACTGCACTGATTACGGGCGCGACCGCGGGCATCGGCGCCGCCTTCGCGCGGCGGCTCGCCGCGGACGGGCATGACGTGGTTCTCGTGGCCCGGGACGTGAAGCGGCTGCGCGAGCAGGCCACCGAGCTCCACGACCGGCACGGGATCGAGGCCGAGGTGCTCACCGCGGACCTCTCCACGGAGGAGGGCATCACGACCGTGGAGACGCGGCTCTCCGACACCAGGCGCCCGGTCGATCTGCTCGTCAACAACGCCGGGTTCGGCAACAAGGGCCGCTTCCTCGAAGTGTCCATGGCCGACGAGCTGACCATGCTGAAGGTGCACTGCGAGGCGGTGCTGCGGCTGACCTCGGCGGCGGCCGGGGCGATGCGCACGCGCGGCCGGGGCGGCGTGGTGAACGTGGCCTCGGTGGCCGCGTTCGTGCCGCGCGGCACGTACGGGGCGTCCAAGGCGTGGGTCGTGCAGTTCACCCAGGGCGCGGCGCGGGACCTCGCGGGCAGCGGGGTGCGGCTGATGGCGCTGTGCCCCGGCTTCGTACGGACGGAGTTCCACGAGCGGGCGGGGATGGGGACGGACAACATCCCGGGCTGGATGTGGCTGGACGCGGACAAGCTGGTGGCCGCGGCGCTCACCGACCTGGCCCGGGGCAAGACGCTGTCCATCCCCGATCCCCGCTACAAGGCGCTGATGGGCGTGGTGAAGCTGGCACCGCGCGCGCTGCTCGGCGGGGTGTCGTCGAAGGCGGGCCGCAAGTACGGCCCGCAGTGACGCGTTCGTACGACTGGTCCACTGGTCCACGCCCGGGCCCTCGTACGCGCCGATGTTCGGGGCCGCCGTCGCCGGCACGGCGTTCTCGGACCGGTCCCCGTGCCGCCTCAGCAGTCGAGGGCGAGACGTGCGGTGGTGCCGTCCCACCAGGTCACCGTGAGCGTGTGGGGGCCGGTGACCCGGACGTCTGCGAGGTCGGCCACGGGGGCCGGGTGGGGTTCTCCCGTGAGGGAGGCGAGGGCGACGAAGAGGGCGGCGGGGCCGGTGGTGGTGCCGTGCAGGGCGGGGGTACGGGTCGGGGCCGGGCCCTGGAGGGTGCCGCCGCTGGGGAGTCGGGCCAGGTCGGGGCCGTAGCCGTGGACCGGGTGGAGCTGCGAGGTGGGGCCGTCGTCGTGCACCGTCCAGCCGGTCTGCCGTACGGGGGTCCCTTCCGGGGCGCCGAGGACGAGGTGGGCGCGGACCTCGGCGCGGCCGTGGACGAGGACGGCGGAGACGACCCGGACGCCGGGCAGCGGGCGGTGTGCGGAGAGGGCCCGGTCGGGGCCGGCGCCGAGCGGGGTGGCGGGGCCGCGGGCGGTGGCGGTGCCGTCGGGCCGGAGCAGCGCGAAGTGGTTGTCGGCGGGATCGGGGGCGGTGGTGGGTCCGGTACGGGTGGAGTAGGCGTGGCGGGCGTAGCCGGGCTCGTCGTCCGCGCCCCGCTCGCCGGCCCCGACGTGGTTGCTGCCGTGGTTGTGGAGGCGGACGAGTCCGTCGGCCGCGGTGGTCTGGACGAGCAGGCCGGTGGGGCCGAAGGGCCGCACGGTGTCGGCGCGTTCGGCGGGCAGCGGCTCCTCGGTGGCGGTCCAGACGGGGTGGTCGGCGGGGAGCAGCAGGCCGAGGAAGCCCTTGGACGCCCAGTAGGGGGAGCCGGGTCCCGAGTAGGCCTGGAGGACGGGCTCGTAGGGGCCGTACCAGCCGAGGGTGAGCAGGCCGTGTTCGTCGGTGGCGCCCCGGTCGAGGAAGTGGCGCAGGGCGCCGGAGGCGAGCCGGCGGGTGGCGCCCGGGGTGAGCGGGGTGTGTCCGGTGAGGGCGCCGAGCCAGGGGGCCGCGGCGGCGGCGAAGCGGTAGGTCAGGGAGCGCCCGTACGGGACGGGGGCGCCGTTGGCGTCGAAGAGGTGGACGTGGTCGTCGAGTTGGGCGCGGAGGCGGGGTCCGTAGCGGTCGAGCAGTTCCCGGTCGCCGGCGAGGTGGGCGTGCAGCACCGGGTAGAAGTGCAGGGCCCAGGCGTTGTAGTGGTCGAAGGCCCGGTTGTCGCCGTCGCTGTACCAGCCGTCGCCGAGGTACCAGCGCTCGATCCGGTCGAGTGAGCGGGTGATGGTGGCGGCGGCGCGGTCGGTCTCGATGCCGGCGTCCTGGAGGAAGCCGGCGACGGTGAGGCCGAAGAGCCACCAGTTGTTGTCGACGGGGGACGGATCCAGGGCGGGGAGCAGCCAGTCGACGGTCCGCCGGCGGACGTGGTCGTCGAGCCGGTCCCAGAGGCGGGCGCGGGTGAGGCGCAGGGCGAGGGCGACGGAGGCGGACTCGACGACGGCCTGGCGGGTGTCGGTCATGAGCGGCCAGGCGTCGGGCCCGTCGCCGCCGGGTTTCTTGGTGCCGGCGGCGAGTCCGGCGGCGTAGCGGTCGAGGTGGGCGTCCCTGCCGAGGAGCGCGGCGAGGAGGAAGGTGCGGGCGTAGCCCTCCAGGCCGTCGGAGCGGGCGCCGGACCAGCTGGGGCGGGGGCCGGGGAGGCCGATCAGGCCGCCGCCGGGGGAGGCGTGGGGGCGGACGGCGAGCAGGAGGCGGTCGGCGGCGTCCTCCCAGTGGGCGCGGGTCCAGCCGGTGTACGGGCTGAGCTCACGGTTCTCGGGCGGCGTGGGCATGATGCTCCCTGGAACTCGCTGGGACCTCGGCGTCGCCCGAATCCTGAAGACGCTTCGATCGAACGTCAAGAGGCGAGGGAGCGAATGATCGAAACTGCTTCCGTTCGATCACTCCACCCCGGCCTGGTCTAAGGTCGGGTGACA
This sequence comes from Streptomyces sp. NPDC003943, assembly GCF_053605265.1. Classification (NCBI taxonomy): domain Bacteria; kingdom Bacillati; phylum Actinomycetota; class Actinomycetes; order Kitasatosporales; family Streptomycetaceae; genus Streptomyces; species Streptomyces sp. NPDC003943. The sequence continues at coordinate 45,159 of NZ_JBSGIW010000026.1, forward strand.
CCCACCACCGCAAGGGGGAACCGCACCGTGCGCGAGAGTGCTGCCGAACGACACGACCGACTGCTGGCCCTGGTGCGCGAGCGCGGCACGGCCCGCGTCTCCGACCTGGCCGGGCTGCTCGGCGTCTCCCCCGTGACCGCGCGCCGGGACGTCGAGGCGCTGGCCGAGAAGGGGCTGCTCGACCGGGTGCACGGCCAGGTGTCCTGGCCGCGGGGCGCCCCGGGGCCCACGGGGTCCGGGACCGGCGCCGGCGGCCTGGTGCTCGGCCTGCTCGCGCCCTCCGCCACGTACTACTTCGCCGAGGTCATCCGGGGCGCCCACGAGGCCGCCGCCCGGGCCGGCGCCCGGCTGATCCTGCGGATCTCCGACTACCGGCCCGAGGAGGACCGGGCCCGCACCGAGGGCCTGCTCGCGGCGGGCGCCGAGGGCGTGCTGGTGGCGCCCGGCTGGCGCGGGCCCGAGGACCGGCTCGCGTACGGGGACTGGCTCGCCGAACTGCCGGTGCCGGCCGTGCTCGTGGAGCGCCGGGCCGATCCGGGCAGCCCGCTCGACGGCCTCGACCGGGTGTCGTCCGACCACGCGCACGGGGTGCTGCTCGCCGTGCGCCACCTGCTCGGACTCGGCCACGCGACCCCGCTCCTGGTGGCGCGCGGGGACAGCCCGACGGCGGTCGCGGTGCGCGCCGGCTACGCCGAGGCGCTCGGCACCCTGGGGCTGCGGGCACCCCGCGCGGTGATCGACTCCGTGCCGGCGGAGACCGACCCGGAGGGCTTCGAGCGGGCGGTGCGGGCGCTGCACGAGGCGGTGGCCGAGGGGCGGGCGAGCGCGGCGCTCGTGCACAACGACGTGGACGCGATCCAGATCGTGCAGCGGCTCGCCGAGCTCGGGGTGCGGGTGCCGGAGGACCTGGCCCTGATCGCGTACGACGACGAGGTCGCCGCGCTCGCCGACACCCCGCTGACGGCGGTCGCCCCGCCCAAGCGGCAGGTGGGCCGGCACGCCACGGAACTGCTCGTGGAGCGGCTCGCGGAGGCGTCCGCGGGCGGCGCCGGGGAGGAGCCCGCGAGGCGGCATCTGAGTCTGCTGCCGCGGCTGCGGGTGCGGGCCTCGTGCGGCGCGTCCCGGACACAGACAGTCTGATCTTTTTTCGATCAATCAATCTTTCGCTCTTGACTTCGCTCATGAACCGCCCCAGGATCACGGCCAACCCGTCCACGCCGCCGTGTCAGGAGCCGTGCCGTGAGCCTCAGTTGGAGCAGTTGGACCAGAACCACCCGTGTCATAGCCGGCACCGCCACCGCCCTGGCCGTCCTCACGGCCTGCGGCGGAAACGGTGACTCCGGCACCTCCAAGGACTCGTCCGGGCCCGTGACCATCACGTTCTGGGGCTGGGCCAAGGGCTCCAAGGACGTCGTCGACGCGTTCAACGCCACGCACCAGGACATCCGGGTGACCTTCGAGGAGATCCCCTCGGGCACCGCCGGCGGCTACGCCAAGATCTCCAACGCGGTGAAGGCCGGCAACGCCCCCGATCTGGTCTCCATCGAGTACGCCTCGCTCCCCGAGTTCGTCTCCTCCGGCGCCCTGCAGGACATCGGCGACCAGTTCACCGAGCAGGACCGGGCCAAACTGCTGCCGCAGGCCGTCGAGCTCACCACCCTCGGCGGCAAGAGCTGGGCCGTGCCCTTCGACGCCGCCCCGCAGGCCTTCTACTACCGCAAGGACCTCTTCGCGAAGTACGGGGTCGAGGTCCCCCGGACCTGGGACGAGTTCAGGTCGGCGGCCGAGAAGGTCAAGAAGGCCGACGCCAAGACCCGCATCGCCACCTTCTTCCCGGACGACCCGACCACCTTCGAGGCCATGGCCTGGCAGGCCGGCGCCCAGTGGTTCAAGGCGGAGAACGACACCTGGAAGATCGACACCACCGACCCGGCCACCACCAAGGTCGCGAACTTCTGGCAGGGCCTCCTCGACGCCGACCTCGTCCACAAGAACGCCTCCTTCAGCCCCGAGTGGACCGGCTCCCTGAAGAACGGCACCACCATCGGCTACCTCGGCGCCTCCTGGGGCGCGGGCGTCCTCAAGGGCACCCTGCCCGAGCAGAGCGGCAAGTGGGCCGTCGCGCCCATGCCGAACTGGGGCACCCCCGCCAGCGGCATGCTCGGCGGCACCTCCTTCGCCGTCACCAAGGACAGCGGGAAGAAGGCGGCCGCGGTCGAGTTCGCCGAGTGGATGTCCACCACCGAGGCCGGCGTGAAGGCCCGCATCGCCTCCGGCACCTCCAGCGCCTTCCCCGCCGCCACCGCGCTGCGCCCGGTCGCCAAGTCCGTCTTCGACGCGAGCTACTACGGCGGCGAGGACATCTACGCCCTCTTCGAGCAGTCCGGCGCGACCATCCAGAAGAACTGGGCCTGGGGGCCGACCACCGGCACCACCAACACCACCATCAAGGACCAGTTCGGCAGGATCGCCAAGGGCGGCCCGACCATCGCCGACGCCGTGAAGGCCGGCCACGACGCCACCGTCGCCGAACTCACCAAGCGCGGCCTGAAGGTCGAGGGCTGATCCCGTGAAGGCCCGCACCCGCGCGGCGGCGACCCTGCTGACCCCGTTCTTCCTGCTGTTCACCGCGGTGATGGTGGTGCCGATCGGCTACGCCGTCTGGCTCAGCCTCTTCACCGAGAAGCAGTCGGGACTCGGCTTCGGCGGCACCGAGACCGTCTTCAGCGGACTCGACAACTACACCGCGGCGCTGGGTGACCGGGCCTTCCGCGAGGGCTTCGGCGTGCTGCTCGGCTACTGCCTGCTCTACATCCCGCTGCTGCTCGCCGGCGCCCTCGGGCTCGCCCTGCTGCTCGACTCCGCGCTCGCCCGCGCCCGCCGCTTCTTCCAGCTGGCGCTCTTCCTGCCGCACGCCGTGCCCGGCATCATCGCCGCGCTGATCTGGGTCTACCTCTACACACCCCAGCTCAGCCCGGTCGTCCAGGCCATGGAGGCCGGCGGCGTCGGCTTCGACTTCTTCTCCCCTTCAGGCTCCCTCCCCTCCGTCGTCAACATCGCGCTGTGGGAATGGCTCGGCTACAACATGGTGATCTTCTACGCGGCGCTCCAGGCCATCGACCGCTCCGTCCTGGAGGCCGCCACCGTCGACGGCGCCGGCGCCTGGCGCACGGCCCTCGCCATCAAACTCCCGCTGATCAGGCCCTCGCTGGTGATGGTGGCCCTGTTCACCGTCATCGGCTCGCTCCAGCTGTTCACCGAACCGCTGATCCTCAACAAGGGCACGGGCTCGGCCGTCACCTCCACCTGGACGCCCAACATGTACGCGTACACCGCCGCGTTCGACCGCAACGACTACGGCCTGGCCGCCGCCGCGGCCGTACTGCTCGCCCTGACGGCGGCGCTGCTGTCGTTCGCGGTGACGAGGCTGACCAGCCGGAAGGGGAAGGCCGCATGAGCACCACCCGCAACCGCCCCCAGAGCGTGTGGTTGTCCAAGGCCGCCGTCAACGGCGCCCTCGTCCTCGCCGTCGTCTACATGCTCTTCCCCCTCGTCTGGCTGCTCACCGCCGCCACCAAGGACGCCGGCGGGCTCCTCGCCGGAGACGCCTTCTCCTTCGAGGGCTTCGACCTGGGCGGCAACCTGAGCCGGCTCGCCGCCTACAACGACGGCATCTACTTCCACTGGTACCTCAACAGCCTCCTCTACGCGGTCCTGGGCGCGCTCGGCTGCTCGCTGGTGAGCGTCGCCGCCGGATACGCCTTCGACAAGTACGACTTCCGCGGCAAGGAGCAGCTGTTCGGCGTCGTCCTGCTGGGCGTGCTCGTCCCGACCACCGCGCTCGCCCTGCCCATGTACCTGCTCGCCAGCAAGGTGGGCGTCGTCAACACCTACTGGGCCGTCCTCGTCCCCGTCCTCGTCAACCCCTTCGGGGTCTACCTCGCCCGGGTCTTCAGCGCCGGCTACATCCCCGACGAGGCTCTCGAAGCCGCCCGTATCGACGGGGCCGGCGAGCTGCGCACCTTCTGGTCCATCGGGCTGCGCATGATCATGCCGGGCTTCGTGACCGTCTTCCTCTTCCAGTTCACCGCGATCTGGAACAATTTCTTCCTCCCCCTGGTGATGCTCTCGGACCAGAAGCTCTTCCCGCTGAGCCTCGGCCTCTACGCGTGGAACAGCAACGCCCACGCCGAACCCGGCTACTACCCCCTCGTCGTCACCGGATCCCTGCTCGCCGTCGTCCCCCTCGTCGTCGCCTTCGTCTCCCTCCAGCGCCACTGGAAGGCGGGCCTGACCGCCGGCAGCGTCAAGTGAGGAGCACGAATCCCAGCATGCACCCCGCCACTGACAACCGCCCCCGACTCCTGCTGGCCATGGGCCCGGGCGTCTCCGACCGCCTGCTCACCGACGCCCACCGGGCCCGCCTCGCCGCCCTCACCCGCACCGACCCGCACCTCGTCGCCCACGACCTCACGGCGCCCGCACCCGAGGTCGCCGCCGCCCTCGCCGAGGCCGAACTCCTCCTCACCTGCTGGGGCGCCACCCCGCTCACCCCGGACGTCCTCGCCCGCGCCCCGCGCCTCAAGGCCGTCGTCCACGCCGCCGGCTCGGTCAAGCACCACATCACCGACGCGTGCTGGGAGCGCGGCATCCGCGTCACCTCGGCCGCCGCCGCCAACGCGCTGCCGGTCGCCGAGTACACGCTCGCGGCGATCCTCCTCGCCGGCAAGCAGGTCCTCCGCTCGGCACGGCGATACGCCGAACTGCGCGCCGAACACGCCTGGCTGGAGGAGTCCGCCACCTGGGGCAACTACCGCCGCACCGTCGGCATCGTCGGCGCCTCCCGCATCGGCCGCCGGGTCCTCGACCTGCTGCGCCCCTTCGACCTCGACGTCCTGCTCTACGACCCGTACGTCACCACTCCCCCGCCCGGCGTCGAACTCGTCGGCCTCGACGAGCTGTGCGCCCGCAGCGGCGTCGTCTCCGTCCACGCGCCCCAGCTCCCCGCCACGCACCGCATGATCGGCCCCGCGCAGCTGGCCTCGATGCCCGACGGCGCGACCCTGATCAACACCGCACGCGGCTCACTGGTCGACGAGAACGCGCTGCTGCCGCACGTGATCAGCGGCCGGCTGCACGCGGTCCTCGACGTGACGGATCCCGAACTGCCCGCGCCGGACTCCCCGTTGTGGGACCTGCCCAACGTGCTGCTGACCCCGCACGTGGCCGGCTCGCTCGGCAACGAGCTGCACCGGATGGCCGACCAGGCCCTTGAGGAGGTGGCGCGGTACGGGCGGGGCGAGCCGTTCGCGGAGGAGGTGCGGGCGTCGGACCTCCGGCACTCGGCCTAGCGGCCCGCGGACCCGCGCGTCCCCCGTGCTGCCAGGGCATCCCGCGCTCCCGGACCTAGACTGGAAGGGTCCTACCGGGCTCGCGGACGTCTCCGGGAGGCGCCATGACCTTCGTACAGATCATCGATCTCAAGACCAGCCGGGCGGACGACCTGAACCGGCTGATGGACCAGTGGATCGAAACGACCAAGGGCAGGCGGACCGCCACCCACAGCATCGTCGGCAAGGATCGCTCCGACTCCTCCCATGTCGTGGAGATCGTCGAGTTCCCCTCGTACGACGTGGCCATGCGCAATTCGCAGCTCCCCGAGACGGACCGGATCTTCAAGGAGATGGTCGCGCTCTGCGACGAGATGCCCACCTTCACCGACCTGGACGTCGTCCGGGACGAGGCCCTCTACAAGGCCAACTGCCGTCGTCTCTTCGAGCTGCTCGGGGCCGAGGGAGAGCTGGCGCCGCTCGACGAGGTGGTCGCGGAGTCGTACCACGACCACGACCCGAACAACGAGCAGGACACCATCGGCATGGACGCGCTCAGGCGCGAGGCCGAGATGTGGCGGAAGGGCTTCGACTTCGAGTTCGAGATCAACGACCAGATCGCCGAGGGCGACCGGGTGTGCACGCGCTGGACCTGGAACGCGACCCACAGCGGGGACTTCATGGGGCTCCAGCCCACCGGCATGAGGGTGGCCATGACCGGGATGACCGTCTACCGCTGCCGGGAGGACGGGAAGATCGTCGAGGGGTGGTGGCAGTACGACCTGCTCGGGCTGATGGGCATGCTCGGCGCGGTCGAGGCGTGAAGGGATCCGGAAACGCACCGAGGCCCGGTGCTCCCGCGACGGGAGCACCGGGCCTCGGCCTGTTACGAACTACCGAGAGCTACTGAGAGCTACTGGCCTCAGTGGGAGTGGCCGTGACCGTGGCCGTGGCCCGCGTCCGCCGGCTCCTCTTCCTTCTTCTCCACCACGAGGGTCTCGGTGGTGAGCAGCAGGGAGGCGATGGAGGCGGCGTTCTCCAGGGCGGAGCGCGTCACCTTGACCGGGTCGATGACGCCGGCCTTGACCAGGTCACCGTACTCGCCGGTGGCGGCGTTGAAGCCGTTGCCCTTGTCCAGCTCCGCCACCTTCGAGGTGATGACGTAGCCCTCGAGGCCGGCGTTCTCGGCGATCCAGCGCAGCGGCTCGACGGCGGCGCGGCGCACGACGGCGACACCGGTGGCCTCGTCGCCGGTCTTGTCGAGGTTGCCCTCGAGGACCTTGACGGCGTGGACGAGCGCGGAGCCACCACCGGAGACGATGCCCTCCTCGACCGCGGCGCGGGTCGCGGAGATGGCGTCCTCCAGACGGTGCTTCTTCTCCTTCAGCTCCACCTCGGTGGCGGCGCCGACCTTGATCACGCACACGCCGCCGGCCAGCTTCGCGAGGCGCTCCTGGAGCTTCTCGCGGTCCCAGTCGGAGTCGGTGGCGTCGATCTCGGCCTTGATCTGGTTGACGCGGCCCGCGACGTCCTCGGAGGAGCCGGCGCCGTCGACGATGGTGGTGTCGTCCTTGGAGACGGTCACGCGGCGGGCGGTGCCCAGCACGTCCAGACCGGCCTGGTCGAGCTTGAGGCCGACCTCCTCGGAGATGACGGTGGCGCCGGTGAGGACGGCCATGTCCTGGAGCATCGCCTTGCGGCGGTCACCGAAGCCGGGCGCCTTGACGGCGACGGCGTTGAAGGTGCCGCGGATCTTGTTGACGACGAGGGTGGAGAGGGCCTCGCCCTCGACGTCCTCGGCGATGATCAGCAGCGGCTTGGAGCCACCGGACTGGATGACCTTCTCGAGCAGCGGCAGGAGGTCCTGGATGGAGGAGATCTTGCCCTGGTTGATCAGGATGTACGGGTCGTCGAGGACGGCCTCCATACGCTCCTGGTCGGTCACCATGTACGGGGAGAGGTAGCCCTTGTCGAAGGCCATGCCCTCGGTGAAGTCGAGCTCCAGGCCGAAGGTGTTGGACTCCTCGACGGTGATGACACCGTCCTTGCCGACCTTGTCCATGGCCTCGGCGATGAGCTCGCCGACCTGCTGGTCCTGCGCGGAGAGCGCGGCGACGGCGGCGATGTCGGCCTTGTCGTCGATCGGACGCGCGGTCGCGAGCAGCTCGTCGGAGACGGCCTTGACGGCGGCGTCGATGCCCTTCTTCAGGGCGGCCGGGGAGGCGCCGGCGGCGACGTTGCGCAGACCCTCGCGGACCAGGGCCTGGGCGAGCACGGTGGCGGTGGTGGTGCCGTCACCCGCGATGTCGTTGGTCTTGGTCGCCACCTCCTTCACCAGCTGGGCGCCGAGGTTCTCGTACGGGTCCTCGAGCTCGACCTCGCGGGCGATGGTGACACCGTCGTTGGTGATGGTGGGGGCGCCGAACTTCTTGTCGATGACGACGTTGCGGCCCTTGGGGCCGATCGTCACCTTCACCGTGTCGGCCAGCTTGTTGACGCCGCGCTCAAGGGCGCGACGGGCGTCCTCGTCGAACTTCAGGATCTTCGCCATGGGAGCGGTTCAGCCCTCTCGGAAATCGTTGTAACGAAACTGCGCCCCGCGACGCCCGCGGGAATGGGGGTCGGGGGCGCAGCTCAAAGCATCTGCGAGGTGCCTTGGATGGTCCTCGGTGACTTACTTCTCGATGATCGCGAGGACGTCGCGAGCCGAGAGGACGAGGTACTCCTCGCCGTTGTACTTCACCTCGGTGCCGCCGTACTTGCTGTAGAGCACGACGTCGCCGACCTTCACGTCGAGCGGAAGGCGCTCGCCGTTCTCGAAGCGGCCCGGACCCACGGCGAGGACGGCGCCCTCCTGGGGCTTCTCCTTCGCGGTGTCCGGGATGACCAGGCCAGAGGCGGTGGTCTGCTCGGCGTCGAGCGGCTGGACCACGATGCGGTCCTCGAGCGGCTTGATGGCAACCTTGGAGCTGGTGGTCGTCACGATCCGACCTCCCCCTTCGGAGATCTCACGGGGTTAACTGTCTGAGGTGGCGACCAGGTGGATCCGTCGTCGCGGGTGCCGGACCTGCCCGTCGCTGTGTTGGCACTCTCCTGCGGGGAGTGCCAGAGCCGAGACTATGACCGCGATTAGCACTCGGTCAAGCGGAGTGCCAATTCACGACCCCGTGGCGTGCTCCGCCGGCCGAGAAGGGGGAACGCCCGGACGGTGTCCGCGGTTCCGTGCGAGGGGTACGAGGGGTACGGGGGGCGCCGCGGGGGCGGGAGACGCCGAGGGTCCGCGCACCGCCACCGGCTCCGGGTGCGGCCGGGGGTGCGGACGCGGGTGCGGGGTCACCTTCTCCGCGGCCTTGCGGCCGAGCCGTTCGATCGGGTCGACGGAGGAGGCGCAGGCCGGGAGGGCGAACAGCGCGCCGGCCAGGGCCAGGGCGGCGGTGAGCCGGCGCGCCCGGCTCACACGTAGTCCTCGAGCTTCGCCACCGCGTACCCCTTCTCCGTCACCGTCTTCATCACCCGCCGGATCATGTCCGGCATGGTGCCCTTCCAGTCCCCCTTGCCCCGGAAGTGCGTGAGGATGATGTCGCCGGGGTGCAGGTCCCGGTCCCACTCGCGCCACTCCATGTGGTCGGGGAACGCCTCCTCCGCCCACAGCGGGACCGCCTTCACGCCGCACGCCTTGGCCGCGGTCAGGGTGTCCTGGTTGTAGTTGCCGTACGGCGGGCGGAAGAGCCGGGGCCGCTTGCCGAACTGCTTCTGGATGATGTCCTGCATCCCGCAGATCTGCTCCTTCTGGTCGTCGTAGTCGAGACCGGGCAGATAGGGGTGGGTGAGCGTGTGGTTGTGGATCGAGACGCCGGAGTCCTGCATCTTCCTGAAGTAGCCGTAGTCGTCCTTCACCAGGTAGTTGCTGAGGAAGGCGCTGTACGGGATCTTCAGGTCGCTCATCATGCGGAGCAGGTCGGGGTCCTTCTCCGCGCCGTCGTCGATCGTCAGGAAGACGATCTTCTGCTTGGTCGGCACGGTGGTGAAGACCGGCGGCAGGCCCTCGCCGTCGGTCTCGAACCCCTTGCGGGTGGTGATCTTCGGCTTGACCGCGGGCGGCTCGGGCGCGTCGAGCGGCGGCTTGGCCAGGCCCCACTTCTTCGCCGCGGCCACGCGCGCGGCCCGCGCCTGGCGCACCCGCTCCACGTACGCGTCGAGCGCCCCGGCCGGACCCTGCCGCCTCGCCGCCTGCTTGCCCGCGGCCCCGGCCTGCTTGCCCGCCGCCTGTTCGCCCGCGGCCTGCTGTCCGGCGGCCGGCTTGGGCTCCTTCGCCGGTACGGGGGTGGCGTCGCCGCCCGATCCGGCGCAGGCGGAGCCGAGCGCCGCGACGAGCAGGGCGGCGCCGGCCACCCGCACCGAGCGGAATGCGCTTCTCTTTCCCTTTTGTCGTACTAGCTGCATGGCGCCGCATCCTGTCAGCGCCGCGCCGCTCCACCGCCCCGACACCACCGGCGCCGCCCGCACCATCCCCCGGGCGGCCCACACCGCCCGCGACCACGACAATGGGTGGGGTGACCGACCTCGCCGCCTTCGCCGCCCTGCTCGCCCCCGAGGGGCAGGCCCTGCTCGACACCCTGCGTGACTACGACCCCGCCCAGGAGCTGGCCGTCGCCTCCCGGCTGCGCCGGGAGCATCCGGCCGAGCTGGTGTCGGCGGCGCTCGGGCAGGCCAGGCTGCGGCAGCGGGCGGTGGCGAAGTTCGGCGCGGAGGACGCGTACCGGATGTACTTCACGCCGAACGGCGTCGAGCAGTCCACCCGCGCCACCGTCGGCGCCTACCGCGCGGCCCGCCTGAAGGCGCTCGGCGTCGGCAGCGTCGCCGACCTGTGCTCCGGCATCGGCGGCGACGCGATCGCGCTCGCCCGGGCCGGTATCAGGGTGCTCGCCGTCGACCGCGACCCGCTGACCGCAGAGGCCGCCCGCGCCAACGCGGCCGCGCTCGGGCTCGCGGAGCTGATCGAGGTGCGGTGCGCGGACGTGACGGAGATCGACACGAGTCCGTACGACGCCGTCTTCGTCGACCCGGCGCGGCGCGGCGGCCGGGGCCGGATCTTCGACCCGGAGGCGTACTCGCCGCCGCTCTCCTGGGCGGTCGAGGCGGCCCGGAAGGCCCCGCACGCGGCCCTGAAGATCGCGCCGGGCATCCCGCACGAGGCGGTGCCGGAGGACGCCGAGGCGGAGTGGATCTCGGACGGCGGGGACGTGAAGGAGGCCGTGCTCTGGTTCGGCACCGAGCCCGGCGCCCGCCGCGCCACCCTGCTGCCCGGCGGCGCGTCGCTCACCGGGGGCACGCTCCCCGACCCGGCGGTCCGGCCCGTCGGCCGCTATCTGTACGAGCCCGACGGCGCCGTCATCCGCGCGCATCTGGTGGCCGAGGTCGCCGAGGAGCTCGGCGGCGGACTGGTCGACGAGACCATCGCCTACGTGACGGCGGACGAACTGCGCGCCACCCCGTACGCCGCCGTCTACGAGATCACCGACGAACTCCCCTTCAACCTCAAGAAGTTGAAGGCCCTGCTGCGCGAGCGGGAGGTCGGCACGCTCACCGTGAAGAAGCGCGGCTCGGCCGTCGAGCCCGAGGAGATCCGCCGCAAGGTGAAGCCGAAGGGCCCCAACTCCGCGACGGTGCTGCTCACTCGGGTCGCGGGAGCCCCGACGATGCTGATCGGTCACCCCGCGGGCCGCTGACCGGGCCGCTGAGGCGCAGCGCCATCCGATAGTGGCCGACGGCCTTCGCGAGGCCCGTGAGACCGGTCACCCAGAGGATGAGCGCCGCACCCATCCCGTACACGACGGAGGGATAACCCCCGTTGTCCCGCGTGGCGTTGAGCGGCACCGCGAAGGCCGTCCACAGGCCGACCGCGCACATCGCGAAGGACAGCAGCAGCCAGCAGACGCTCAGCCCCGGTGCGCGCAGCCGGGCGTCGGCGGGGGCGTCGCGGTCGAGGGCGGCCCACGCGACGAGCCGCTCGCGCACCACCCGGTCGCGGCGCAGGCTCCGTACGGTCAGCCAGACGGCCGGGACCAGCACGCCGAGCCCGAGGGCACCGCTGAACAGACAGAGGATCCAGGAGATCGGATCCACGATCGCGCCGCCGTCGAAGGCCGTGAGGCCCACACCGACGAACCCCCAGCCGAGTTCGAGCAGCAGGAACCAGGTCAGGAACAGCGCGAGCCGCCCGACGCCGAGACCGCGGCGCAGCAGGTCGTCCAGGGCGAGCGCCCGGTCGGCGAGCCGGGCCGCGCGGTCCGGCCAGCTCTGCAGCTCGGCGGGCGGCGGGGGCGGCGGGAGATACGGCAGTGCGGTACGGCGGGACATGCCCGTGAGCCTAACCTCCGGACTCGGCGGCCCGGGCGGCCCGTTGGAGCAGGAGGGCCCGCTCCCGCTCGTTACGGGTCAGGGCGGCGGCCCGCTCGAACTCCGCGCGTGCCTCGGCGGCCCGGCCGAGACGGGCCAGGAGGTCGCCGCGGACGCTCGGCAGCAGGTGGTAGCGGTCCAGGCCGGGCGCGGCGGCGAGGGCGTCGACGAGGGCGAGGCCGGCCTCGGGGCCTTCGGTCATGGAGACCGCCACGGCCCGGTTGAGCTCGACGACCGGCGAGGGCGCGACGGCGGCGAGCCGCCCGTAGAGCGCGGCGATGGTGGCCCAGTCCGTCTCCGCGTACGTCACCGCCCGCGCGTGGCAGGCGGCCACGGCGGCCTGCAGGGCGTACGGCCCGGTCGCGCCGCCCGGCGCGCCGCCGCCCGCCTCGACGGCCCGCTCCAGGGCCGCGAAGCCGCGCCGGATCAGCAGCCGGTTCCAGCGCGTGCGGTCCTGGCCGGCGAGCAGCACGGGCGCCCCGTCGGGCCCGGTCCGGGCCGCGGTCCGCGACGCCTGGAGCTCAAGCAGGGCGGCGAGGCCGTGCACCTCGCCCTCCTCGGGCATCAGCGCGGCGAGCTGCCGGGCCAGCCGGAGGGCGTCCTCGCACAGGCCGGGGCGCAGCAGGTCGTCGCCCGCGGTGGCCGCGTACCCCTCGTTGAAGACCAGGTAGATGACCTCCAGGACCGAACCGAGCCGGGCCGCCCGGTCCGCCCCGTACGGCACCTCGAACGGCACGCCCGCTCGGGCGAGCGTGCGCTTGGCCCGCACGATCCGCTGGGCGACCGTCGGCTCGGGGACGAGGAAGGCGCGGGCGATCTCGTCGGTGCGCAGGCCGCCGACGAGCCGCAGGGTGAGGGCCGTGCGGGCCTCGGCGGACAGCACCGGGTGGCAGGCGGTGAAGACGAGCCGCAGCATGTCGTCGTCGATGTCGCCGGGCCCGGACGGCTCGGGGTCGTACGCCTCCTCGTCGAGCGTCCGGCCCACCTCGGCGAGCTTGCGCGCGTACGTCTCGCGCCGTCGCACCAGGTCGACGGCGCGGTGCTTCGCGGCGGCCGTGAGCCAGGCGCCCGGGCGGTCCGGGACGCCCGACTCGGGCCACTGCTCCAGGGCGGCGAGGAACACGTCCTGGGCGATCTCCTCGGCGATGCCGACGTCACGGACGATCCGGGCCGCGGTCGCGATGATCCGCGCCGACTCCATCCGGAAGACCGTCCCGAGCGTGTCTCGCAGCGTGCTCTCCACCGTCACGCTTCACACTCTGGCAGCCGCCTGTGACATCGGCGCGCGGCATCAGCCCTCGTCGAGCTGGCGCAGCTCCAGGCCGACGGTCCACTGCGCCGGGTGGACCTCCAGGAAGCGGCGGCCCCACTCCAGGGCCTCGGCCTTGTCCTTGCACTGCATCAGCGCGTAGCCGCCGACGACCTCCTTGGTCTCGGTGAACGGGCCGTCGGTGTACGACAGCTTGCCGTCCTGCCAGGTGATCCGGGTGCCCTGGTCGGTCGGCAGGAGGCCGGCCGTGTCCAGCATGACGCCCGCATTGGTGATCTCCTCCAGGAGGGCGCCCATCCGCGCGCCGAACTCGGGGCCGGCCTCCTCCATGTCGATGGTGTTCTCCTCGATGCGGACGAGGGACAGGAAGCGGGGCATGGTGACTCCTCGGGGTGCGGTGGCGGGGCCGTTCCCCGCCTTCCACTCATACGTCGAACGGGAGACGCCCGCATCGACACCCACGCCGGAGTTCTTTCCGCCGGCCCGTTCTAGAGGTAGTCCTCCAGGCGCGCGACCGTGAAGCCCTGCTCCTGGATGTGCCGGAACAGGTTGCTCATCATCTGCGTCATCGTGCGGCCCTTGAGCTCGGACGGGCCGCGGAAGTGGGCCAGGATGATGTCGCCGGGGTGCAGCTTCCTGTCGCCGCGCTGGTACTGCATGTTCTGGATCTGCATGGACTCGCGCCAGAGCACGATCGCGTCGAGGCCGCACCGGCCGACGGCGGCGCGGGTGGCCTCGTTCCAGTTGCCGTAGGGCGGGCGGAAGAGGCGGGGCGACCTGCCGTACTCCTTGGTGAGCTTCTCCTGCTGGCCGCAGATCTCCCGGTGCTGGGCCTCGGCGGAGAGGGTGCGCAGGTTGGGGTGGGTGAGGGTGTGGTTGCCGATGCCGTTGCCCTCGGCGGCGAGGCGGGTGAAGTACGGGTAGTCCGAGCGGATCGAGGCGTCGGTGAGGAACATCGTCACCGGGACCTTGAGGTCGCGCATCATCGCGACGAACCGGGGATCCTTCTCCGCGCCGTCGTCGATGGTGACGAAGACGACCTTCTGGTCGGTCTCGATGTCGCTGACGACGGGCACCGGTCCGCCGACGGCCCGCTTCGCCGGCTTCTTCGCGGGCGGGGCCGGCGGCGCCGGGAAGGGCTTGAGGCCCCACTTCGCGTACGCCGCCACGCGCGCCGCCTCCGCGGCGGCGGCCGGGGCCTTGGCGCCCGCGTCGCCGCCCGCGCGGGAAGGGGCGGCCTTCGGGGCGCCCCCGGGCGGGGCGTCGGCGTCGGCCGCCGTGCAGCCGGTCGTCACGAACAGAGCCACGGCGGTCAGCGCCGCCCACAGCGCGATCGTCTTCTTCACGCGCTGTGGGATGCCCGATTCGAACGAAAGGTTGCTCCCGGTACGACTATCCGACTGATTCGAAGCGCCAGCGGTGCACCGGACGGGTGATCAGCTCCCCGTCCGGCTCCGGCAGCTCGGGCAGTTCCGCGTCGAGGCCGTCCGCCGTCTCCCACCAGGTGAGGACGAGGACCCGGTCCTGCGGGGCGCGGAAGGTCTCCCTGCGCACCGGCTCAGCCGGCAGCTCCTGCGCCCGCGCCCAGTCGAGGAGTTCGGCGCCGCGCCCCTCGGCGGCCCGCGCCTCCCACATCAAGGCGATCCTCACGAGTAGAGGTTCTCCTTGCTGACCTCGTGCACGTGGTCGTGGTCGTGCCGGTGGTTCCCCGGCACGTGCGACTCCGTCACCGGCAGCGACGAGTCCGCCGACAGCTCCAGGTCCGAGGCCGCCCGCCCGCGCGCCACCATCTCGGCGCCGAGCGCCGCGACCATGGCGCCGTTGTCCGTGCACAGGCCAGGCCGCGGCACCCGCAGCCGGATGCCGGCCCGCTCGCAGCGCTCCTCGGCGAGGGCCCGCAGCCGCGAGTTGGCGGCCACGCCGCCGCCGATCATCAGGTGGTCGACGCCCTCGTCCTTGCAGGCCCGGACGGCCTTGCGGGTGAGCACGTCGACGACGGCCTCCTGGAAGGACGCGGCCACGTCCCGTGCCGGCACCTCCTCGCCCGCGTTCCGCTTGGCCTCGATCCAGCGGGCCACGGCGGTCTTCAGACCGGAGAAGGAGAAGTCGTACGCCGGGTCCTTGGCGCCGCTCAGGCCGCGCGGGAAGGCGATGGCGGCCGGGTCGCCCTCCTTGGCGAGCCGGTCGATGACCGGGCCGCCCGGGAAGCCCAGGTCGAGGACGCGCGCGATCTTGTCGAACGCCTCGCCCGCCGCGTCGTCGATGGTCGCGCCCATCGGCCGCACGTCGGAGGTGATGTCGCTGGACAGCAGCAGCGAGGAGTGGCCGCCGGAGACGAGCAGCGCCATGGTCGGCTCGGGCAGCCGGCCGTGCTCCAGCTGGTCGACGCAGATGTGCGAGGCGAGGTGGTTGACGCCGTAGAGCGGCTTGCCGAGGGCGTAGGCGTACGCCTTGGCCGCCGACACGCCGACGAGCAGCGCGCCCGCCAGGCCGGGGCCCGCCGTGACGGCGATGCCGTCCAGGTCCTTCGGGGAGACGCCGGCGGTCTTCAGGGCGCGCTCGATCGTGGGGACCATCGCCTCCAGGTGCGCGCGGGAGGCGATCTCGGGGACGACGCCGCCGAAGCGGGCGTGGGTGTCGACGCTGGAGGCGACGGCGTCGGCCAGCAGGGTGGTGCCGTGCACGATGCCGACGCCGGTCTCGTCGCAGGAGGTCTCGATGCCGAGTACGAGCGGTTCGTCAGCAGCCATCTGAATCAGTCTCTGTTCCTTGAACGGTGTGTCGCATCACGAGCGCGTCCACGTTGCCGGGCTGGTAGTAGCCGCGGCGGAAGCCGATGGGTTCGAAGCCGAAGCGCTCGTAGAGCTTCTGGGCCCGGGTGTTGTCCACGCGCACTTCGAGGAGGACCTCTTCGCACTCGAAGGCGGTCGCGGCCTGGAGGAGGTCGGTGAGGAGCCGCGCGCCGAGGCCGGTGCCCCACTGGTCGCGGGCGACGGCGATGGTCTGCACGTCGCCGAGCCCGCCGGCCGCGGCGAGTCCCGCGTATCCGACGAGCCGGCCGGACGCGTCCTCGGCGACCATGTAGTGGCGGGTCGCGCGCGGCCCTCGGGCGTGCGCGAGCTCCGACCAGAACATCCCCTCCGACCAGGCGTCCTCGGGGAAGAGCTCGGCTTCGAGCGCGAGCACGGGCTCCAGGTCCCACCAGCGCATCTCACGGAGCACGGTCGTCACTTCGGAGTGACCACCTTGTAGTTCTTCGGCACCTGGGCGTCGGGGCGCCGCAGGTACATCGGCAGCGGGTCCAGGAAGCCCGCCTCGGCACCCTCGCGGCCCGCCGCCAGCCTCTCGGCCGCGAGGCCGGCGAGCGCGGCGGCCGACTGGTGCTCGGGGTCGCGGGCGTCGGGGAAGACGTCCGGGTAGAGCCGGGCCCCGGCGCCGACGACCGGCAGTCCGGCGAGCTGCTCGGCGATGTCGGCCGGCCGGTCGACGGACGCCTCGGTCACGCGCGTACGGGAGTTGTCGTAGCGGGCCCAGTAGACCTCCTTGCGCCGCGCGTCCGTGGCGACGGCGAAGGGCTCGTCGATCCCGGAGGCGTACGCGAGGCCGTCGAGGGTGCACAGGCCGTGCACCGGCACGCCGAGCGCGGAGGCGAAGGTGGCGGCCGTGACGAGGCCGACGCGCAGTCCGGTGTACGGGCCGGGGCCGACGCCGACGACGAGTCCGGTCACCGCGTCGAGCTTCAGCCCGGCCTTCTCGAGCACCCGGTCGACGGCGGGCAGCAGCAGCTCCCCGTGCCGACGGGCGTCGACCTGGCTCGACTCGGCGACGACGGAGTCGCCGTCGTGGAGGGCGACGGTGACGGCGGGTGTGGCGGTATCCATGGCGAGCAAGAGCACGCGAACAGCCTACGGCGCCGGGCGTGGGGGTGCGGCGCCCCGCCCTCGGACCCCGGCGGCTGCTACGGTCAGCCCGTCAGATTGACACCGATACGTACGTACGACAGAAGGTGGGCGCACGGTGGCACGGAGCAGCTCGGGATTCGTGGCCGGGCTCACCGCGGCGGCCGTCGCCGCGGTCGGTTTCCTCGCCTATCAGGCCTCGGCTCACGCGCCCTCGCCGGCCGAGCTGGCCGCCCAGCCGCGGACGCCCGCCACGGCGCCGTCCGCCGCGCCGAGCCAACAGCCCGAGCGCCCGCACAAGGACCCGACCGCGCTGCCCGCGAACTCCGGCAAGGGCGAGCGCGTGGTCTACGGGCTCGGCGACCGCAGGGTGTGGCTGGTGGACGCGAAGAACCAGGTCACGCGCACCTTCTCGGTCATGCCGAGCACGGTGTCGCCGCCGCCGGGCTCGTACGCGGTGACCTCGCGGTCCGGTTCGGTGCGCGGCTCCGACGGGGTGCAGATCGAGCACGTGGTGCGGTTCGCGACCGCGCAGGACGTGTCGATCGGCTTCAGCGCTGCGGTCGACGGCTCGACGCCGAGCCCGGACCCGGGCAAGAAGACCGGCGGCATCCGGATGAAGCGGGCGGACGGCGACGCGCTGTGGACGTTCGCGGCGATCGGCGCGAAGGTCGTCGTGGTCGCGTAACCCGGCGCCGTACGGCTCAGGCGGCCTCGTCGCGTACGGGCCGTACGGGCTCGGGCTCGTCGGTCGTGGCGGGCAGCGGCGTCTCGCGCTCGCGTGGCGGGGTCGACACGGCGTTGGCGGCGGCGCAGGCGGCGAGCAGCTCTCTCATCGAGACGTTCTCCGCCCGGTGCGCACCGCGGTCCTCGCGGTCCTCCCGCTCTGGCGTCGCCATGCCTGCCTCCCGTAGGTTAGGTACACCTAACCAGCTCGTGCATCCATGTGACCACGGTTCGGAGCACCTGCGCAACATTTTCCCGACAGGTTGTCGGAACCTACGTACGTTCAGGCCAACGACAGGTCCGCGTCCGCCCAGCGCGCGCCGATCCCGTTCAGGACGAGGGTGCGCCGGTCGTCCTCGGCGTCCGCCGTGTCGCCCACGACGCGGTGGATGAGCACGTGCAGCCGGTCGTCCGTCAGCTCCTCGACCTTGCCGTCACCCCATTCGACGACCACGACCGAGTCGGGCAGCGAGACGTCGAGGTCCAGGTCCTCCATCTCGTCGAGACCGCCGCCGAGCCGGTACGCGTCGACGTGGACGAGCGCCGGGCCGCCGGAGAGGGACGGGTGGACGCGGGCGATGACGAAGGTCGGCGAGGTGACCGCGCCCCGTACGCCCAGGCCCTCGCCGAGGCCGCGGGTCAGCGTGGTCTTGCCGGCGCCGAGCTCGCCGGTGAGCATCACGAGGTCACCGGGGCGCAGCAGCTTGGCGAGGCGTCGGCCGAGCTCCTTCATGCGCTCCGGCGAGTCGACTTCGAGGGTGACCTGGTTGAGCGGAGAGTCCATTCCGCCAACCTACCGAGCCGACGGGCGGCTAGCGGACGGCGGGCACCACGCCGACCCGCCCCAGCAGGTCGGCGATCCGGTCCGTGACCGCCTCCGGGTGCTCCAGCATCACCAGATGACCGGCGTCGGGCACGATCACCAGCTCCGCCTCCGGCAGCAGGTCGACGATGGCCTCGGTGTGCGAGCTGGGGGTGACCAGGTCGTGGTCGCCGGCGAGGGCGAGCACCGGCAGCTCCCGGAAGGCGGTGAGCGCCGCCGTCTTGTCGTGCTCGGCGAACGCCGGATAGAACTCGGCGACCACGTCGATCGGCGTCGACTCGATCATCCGCTCGGCGAACCGCACGACCGCCGGGTCGACGTCCTTCGACGAGAACGAGTACTTCTTGATCAGCCCGGCGAACAGGTCGGCCGTGGCCCGCCGCCCGCGCTCCACCAGCTCCGCCTGCGAGCCGAGCGCGCGCAGCACGCCCGGCAGCACGCGGCGCACCGCGTTGACGCCGGCCACCGGCAGTCCGTAGTTCACCTCGCCGAGCCGGCCCGCCGACGTACCGACGAAGCCGACGCCCACGACCCGTTCCCGCAGCAGCTCCGGGTACTGGCCGGCCAGGGCCATGATCGTCATGCCGCCCATGGAGTGCCCGAGCAGGACGAGCGGCCCCTCGGGCGCGGCCGCGTCGAGGACGGCCTTCAGGTCGCGGCCCAGCTGGTCGATCGAGACCGGCGCCGCGTCGGCTCCGGCCTGGGCCACCCCGCGCCCCGAGCGGCCGTGGCTGCGCTGGTCCCAGTGCACGGTGCGGACCAGGCCGCGCAGGGCGGCGCGCTGGAAGTGCCAGGAGTCCTGGCTCAGGCAGTAGCCGTGACTGAAGACGACGGTGACGGGCGCGGGGGCCTTGCGCCCGAAGAGACGGCGCCGGCGGGGCCCGGAGGGGTCGGGATCCACCTCGTCGACCTCGTAGTACAGCTCGGTGCCGTCGTCGGCGAGCGCCCGGCCGGGGGCGCCGCGCAGGGCGCCGTACGGGCCCTCGGCGTCGAGCGCGAGCCGCGCCTTCTGGCGTACGGAGCGCCCGACCGTGAGTCGTTCGAGGGCGACGCCGGCCGCCGCGCCGGCGGCCAGCACGCCTATCGCGGCACCGGCCCAGCCGGCCCGCCGCCAGGTCTCGTCGCCCACGGCCGCCCCCCTACTCCCCGAGGTAGACGCGCGGGACGCGCGCGCCGATCCGGGTGACGATCTCGTACGCGATGGTGTCGGCGGCCTCGGCCCAGTCCTGCGCGGTCGGCTCGCCGTCGTCGCCGGGGCCGAAGAGCACGGCCTCGGTGCCCGGCTCGGGCGTGTCGCCTTCGAGGTCGACGACGAACTGGTCCATCGCGACCCGCCCGGCCACCGTCCGCACCCGGCCGCCGACCAGGACCGGACCGCGGCTGGAGGCGTGCCGCGGGACGCCGTCCGCGTAGCCGAGCGGGATCAGGCCGAGCGTGGTCTCGCCGGGCGTCACGTAGTGGTGCCCGTACGACACGCCGTGGCCGCCCGGCACGTGCTTGACCAGGGCCACGCTCGCCTTCAGCGACATCACCGGGCGCAGTCCGAGCTCGGCGGAGGTGCCGACGGCCGGGTCGGGCGACACGCCGTACATGGCGATGCCGGGGCGGACGAGGTCGAAGTGGGTCTCGGGGAGGGTGAGCGTGGCGGGCGAGTTGGCGAGGTGGCGCACCTCGGGCTCGACGCCGGCCTTCTCCGCGAAGTCGAGCATCGAGCGGAAGACGTCCAGCTGGGCGGCGATCGACGGGTGCCCGGGCTCGTCGGCGCAGGCGAAGTGCGACCACAGGCCGGTGATCTTCACCAGTCCCTGTGCCTCGGCCTTCAGCGCCTCGGAGACCAGCTCGGGCCAGTCGGCGGGCTGGCAGCCGTTGCGGCCGAGGCCGGTGTCGGCCTTGAGCTGGATGCGGGCGGGACGCCCGACGGCCTGCGCGGCCTGCGTCACCTCCCGGAGCGCCCACATACCGCTGACCGACATGTCGAGCCCGGCCTCGATGCCCTGGTCCCAGGGGTCGCCCGGCGTCCACAGCCAGCACATGATCCGCGCCTCGGTGAGCCCCGCGGCCCGCAGCGCCAGCGCCTCGTGCGGCGTCGCCGTCCCCAGCCACGTCGCACCCGCCTGCAGCGCGGCCCGCGCACACCGCACGGCCCCGTGTCCGTACGCGTCCGCCTTCACCACGGCCATCACCTGGACGTGTGGCGCGACCCGGGCGCGCAGCGTGCGGACGTTCGCACGCAGCGCCCCGAGGTCGATCTCGGCGCGGGCTCGGCGGGGCGGCTGTGTCTGGCTCATCGCGGCCCAGTCTCTCAGGTCGGAGACCCGGGACCACGTACCCGGTCACCGGGACCGCGCCCCGCGCCTCGCGGAAGCGGGTGCGCGGGGACCCCTGCGCCCCCGCTGCGGGGCGCTCCACCCCACGCTGCGCGGTCGCCGCCCTTCCCCCGTCGTGGGCATTCGTTCCTCCCCCGGACTTCGTCCGGGGGGACCCCCAGGCGGAACGGGTGGGCACAACGGAACGGCGCCCCTTGCCGGGCCTGGGCTCCTCGGGCGTTGACCTCCACCGAGAGGGCGCCGCGGTCGTCGTGCGGGCCCGGGCCCAAGGGGCGGAGGCGCCGCCGAGGGCGCCGTCCCGTGTGCCCACCCGTCCCGCCCTGTGGGGACGATTGCCCACACGGGGGGGAGGGGGGGGGGAGCGGCCCCCCCCCCGGGGGACGGCGGCCCGGGCCGGCGGGCTGCAGCCCACGCGGAGGGAGGGGCAGCCCACACGGGGGGAGGGGGGAGCCACTCGTCCTGGTGCTCGTCTCGCTGCTACGCCAGCCAGCTTCCCAGGGATCCCGCGAACTCCTCCGCTCTCGTCAGTTGCTCGCGCAGTTCCGACACCCGGGCCCTCGCCGCCTCCTCGTAGCGGCGGACGCGGGCCACCAGGGCGGCGCGGGTCGGCGGGTCGAGGTCGGGGGCGGCCGATGCGAGGCGGTCCAGGGCGGTGAGGAGGTCGCGGGTCTCGTCGAGGGTGAAGCCGAGGGGTTTCATGCGGCGGATCACCATCAGGCGGGCGACGTCGGCGTCCGTGTAGAGGGGGAAGCCGCCCTCGGAGGCGGCGGAGGGGACGACCAGGCCGCTGTCCTCGTACTGGCGGATGGTGCGCAGCGAGAGTTCGGTCCGTTCCGCGACCTCGCCGATCTTCATGGGGCGGGCGGTGGGCACAACGCTCAGCACAGACAGGTCCTTCCGGCGGGCGCGGCTTCCGCGCATTAGATCCGATTCGTCCTAACTTCAGCACTTATGAGAGCTGGAAACGTGGCGAAACGCCTGCTGGTAGGACGTCCGTTGGACAGCGCGCGGCTCGGCGAGACCCTGTTGCCCAAACGGCTCGCCCTGCCGATCTTCTGCAGCGACCCGCTCTCCTCCGTCGCCTACGCCACCGAGGAGATCCTGCTGATCCTGGCGCTCGGCGGGCTCGCCGTGCTGCATCTGACCTGGTGGGCGGCGATCGGCATCGTCGTGCTGCTGCTCGTGGTCGTCGCCTCGTACCGGCAGACCTGCTACGCCTACCCGGGCGGCGGCGGGGCCTACATCGTCTCCTCGGAGAACCTGGGCACCACGGCGGCGCTGACCGCCGCCAGCGCGCTGCTGATCGACTACGTGATGACCGTCGCCGTCTCCGTCGTCTCCGGGGTCGCCGCGATCACCTCGGCCGCGCCCGCGCTCAGCGATCACGCGACCCTGCTCTGCGTGGGCTTCGTGATCCTGCTGGCCTGGCTGAACCTGCGCGGGGTGCGCGAGTCGGGCCGCTGGTTCGCCGTGCCGACGTACGCCTTCGTCACGGTGATCTACGTGATGTTCGCGGTCGCGGCGGTCCGGATGGCGACCGGCGCCACCATCCGCGCCGAGTCCGCGGACCTGCCGGTCAACGCGGTCTCCACGTACTCGGGCATCGCGCTCGTCCTCCTCGGGCTGCGCGCCTTCGCGTCCGGGTGCACCGCGCTCACCGGTGTCGAGGCGATCAGCAACGGCGTACCGGCCTTCGAGAAGCCGAAGAGCCGCAACGCCGCCATGACGCTGGCGATCATGGGCGGGTTCTCCGTGACCATGTTCTTCGGCATCACGACGCTCGCGATGGTCTACGACGTGCACGTCGCCGAGGACCCGACCCAGCTGGGGCTACCGCCCGGAACCCCGACCTCCACCGCGCTCGCCCAGATCGGCCGCGCCACCTTCGGCGACTGGCACGTCCTCTTCTACGCCCTCCAGGCCGTCACCGCGGGCGTCCTCATCCTGGCGGCCAACACCGCCTTCAACGGTTTCCCCATGCTCGCCTCCGTCCTGGGGCGCGACCGCTTCGTGCCGCACCAGCTCGTCCACCGGGGCGACCGGCTCGTCTACTCCAACGGCGTCATCCTCCTGGCCCTGACCGCGACCGCCCTGATCGTGGCCTTCGACGCCAACCTGACCCGTCTCATCCAGCTCTACATCATCGGCGTCTTCGTCTCCTTCACCCTGTCCCAGGCGGGCATGGTCAGGCACTGGCGGCGAGAACTCGCCAACCCGGCCGCCGCCCCGCCCGCCTCGGCCGCCCGCCGCAACGTTCTGCGCCGGCTCGCCATCAACGCCTTCGGCGCGTGCCTGACGGCCGTCGTGCTCGTGATCGTCCTCATCACCAAGTTCACGCACGGCGCCTGGATCGTCGTCATCACGATGCCGCTGCTCTTCCTCGGCATGAAGGCGGTGCGCCGCCACTACGACACCGTCGCCGCCGAGGTCGCGGTCGCGCCCGACGCCCACCCGCGGCCGCTCGCCGAGAACCACGTCCTCGTCCTGGTCGCCTCGGTCAACGCGCCGAGCCTGCGCGCCCTGTCGTACGCCAAGACGCTGAAGCCCGCCTCGCTCGCCGCCGTCACCGTCGCCGAGGATCCCGCCGCAGCGGAGGCGCTGGAGGCCGCGTGGGAGGAGCACGGCATCGACGTGCCGCTGACGGTGCTGAACTCCCCCTACCGCTCGATCGTGCAGCCGGTCCTGCGGCACATCCGGGACACGCCGGAACGCGGCGCCGACTCGGTCGTCTCCGTCGTCATCCCCGAATACGTCGTCGGCCGCTGGTGGGAGCAGCCGCTGCACAACCAGAGCGCGCTGCGCCTCAAGGCCCGGCTGCTGTTCATGAAGAACGTCGTGGTCATCGACGTCCCCTACCGGCTCGCGTCCGCGCGCGAGCTGGCGGCCGCGGGCGCGGGGGGTGCCGGGGGCGGCGGTGCGGGTGGTACGGGCGCTACGGCCACACCAGGCAGTACGGCTGGTGGCCCGCCTCGTGCAGACGGTGGCTGAAGTCCTGCCACTCGTGCAGCAGCTGGTAGACGTTGAACGCGTCCTGTGGGCCGCCGCGGTCGGGGACCGTGGACCAGATGAAGGCGGCGGCGCCGACCGACTCCTCGCCGATCCCGCGCAGCGGGTCGACGGCGGTCATGGGCAGCTTCACCACCGCGTAGTCGGGATGCAGGACGACGAGTTCGAGCGGAGGGACCTTGTGCAGGGGCATGCCCTGGATGCCGGTGAGGACCATCGCGGCTATGGTCTCCGGCTTGATCCGGGTGAACATCCCGCCCATGCCGAGCTCGTCACCGCCGAGCTCCTCGGGACGCATCGAGATCGGGACGCGGGCCGCGGTCGCGCCGTCCGGCGCGCCGAAGTACTTGTACGTCACCCCCAAGCGGCCTCTCCCGACACTCGCGCCGTCCACCGCCGGTCCGTCGATCCGGCCGGTGGTCTCCCGAACCTCCCGCGACTCGCGCGCCGCCCGGGCACGCCGGGCCCTGGCCCGGCCGAGCCGCGAGTCGTCCACGACACCGCCCGGATCCCCGGCCGGCGGCTCGCCGCCCCTCGAAGCGTCGCCGCTCTTCGGACCCTCCCCGCCTAGCCGCGACTCGCCCATGCGCGACTCGCCCGTACGTGATTCGCCCATGCGGCTCTCGCCCAGGCGCGACTCGCCCGTACGGGACTCGCCCATTCTCGGCTCGTGCGTCCGGGACTCGTAGGCCTTCGGCTCATTCGCCCGCGGATCGTTCCCCCGCGGCTGGCCCGTCCTCGGCTCGTTCCCCCGGGGCTCGCCCACCCTCGGCTCGCCCGGTCGCGGCTCGTTCCCCCTCGGCTCGTTCCCCCGGGGGTCGCTCATCCTCGGCTCGCTCGACTTCGGCTCGCCCGACCTCGGCTCGCCCGGTCTCGGCTCGCCCGTGCGCGGCTCGTTGGCCCTCGGCTCTTCCGTCCTCCGGCGCCGGTGCCTCCCCCGCCGGACAGGGTCGGGACCCAGGTCGTCAGTCCCCTCACCCGGTCCGCCACCGCGATGCATATCTCCACCCGACTTGTTCCAGGCCGCACGCGTCCGCCACGCGGTCCGATCATCGTGACAGTGACCTCCCCCACGGTCCTGCGGTGAAACACCTGTCCGCAAGATCGCCGTGGCCTCTGACACCATGGATTCCGTGAGCCATCCCTATGACGCCCCAGTTTCGCAGACGCGGAGGACAGCCGCCCCGGCGTAATTCACAGGGTGCCCACACCGTCCCTCCGTATCACACGTCGTACTCGCAGGTCAGGATCACAGTGCCGTATTCATACGAAGCTCCAGTCTCACAGACGCTTTTCGACCGCGCCTCGGTTGTGACGCCCGGCGGCGTGAACTCTCCGGTACGAGCCTTCCGGGCCGTGGGTGGAACGCCCCGGTTCATGGTGTCCGGTACCGGTCCGTACCTCACCGACGCCGACGGTCGCGAGTACGTCGACCTGGTCTGCTCGTGGGGGCCGATGATCCTCGGGCACGCGCACCCCGAGGTGACCGCGGCGGTGCAGGCGGCGGTGGCGCGCGGCACCTCCTTCGGTACGCCGGGCGAGGGCGAGGTCGCGCTCGGCGAGGAGATCGTGGCGCGGATCGAGCCGGTCGAGCAGGTCCGCCTGGTGTCCTCCGGCACCGAGGCGACGATGTCGGCGATCCGGCTCGCCCGCGGCTTCACCGGGCGCGCGAAGGTCGTCAAGTTCGCGGGCTGCTACCACGGCCACGTGGACGCGCTGCTCGCCGCGGCCGGCTCCGGCGTGGCCACCTTCGGCCTGCCCGACACGCCCGGCGTGACCGGCGCCCAGGCCGGTGACACGATCGTGCTGCCGTACAACGACCTGGAGGCGGTGCGGGCCGCGTTCGCCGCGCACCCGGGTGAGATCGCCTGTGTGATCACGGAGGCGTCGCCGGGCAACATGGGCGTCGTGCCGCCGCGGCCCGGCTTCAACCAGGGCCTTGCGGACCTGTGCCGGGAGAACGGCGCGCTGTACATCTCCGACGAGGTCATGACCGGTTTCCGCACCTCGCGGGCCGGCTGGTACGGCGTCGACGGCGTCCGCCCCGACCTGATGACCTTCGGCAAGGTCATGGGCGGCGGCTTCCCGGCCGCGGCCTTCGGCGGCCGCGCCGACGTCATGGGCCACCTCGCCCCGGCCGGCCCGGTCTACCAGGCCGGCACGCTCTCCGGTAACCCGGTCGCGACCGCCGCCGGGCTCGCGCAGCTGAAGCTGCTCGACCAGGCCGCGTACGACAAGGTCGACGCGGTGTCCGAGGAGATCCAGGGCCTGGTCACCGACGCGCTGACCAAGGAGGGCGTGGCGCACCGGCTGCAGACCGCGTCCAACATGTTCTCGGTGTTCTTCACCGCGGACGAGGTGCGGAACTACGACGACGCGAAGAAGCAGGAGGCGTTCCGCTTCAACGCCTTCTTCCACTCGATGCTCGCCGACGGCGTCTACCTGCCGCCGTCGGCCTTCGAGTCCTGGTTCGTGTCCACCGCCCACGACGAGCGCGCGGTCGAGCGGATCGCCGCCGCCCTGCCCGCGGCCGCCCGCGCCGCCGCCGAGGCCACGGAGGTCCAGGCATGACCGACATCACCGTCGTCCACCTGATGCGGCACGGCGAGGTCCACAACCCGGACGGCATCCTCTACGGGCGCCGCTCCGGCTACCACCTCTCCGAGCTGGGCCGGCAGATGGCCGACCGGGTCGCCGAGCACCTCGCCGGCCGGGACATCACCCATGTCGTGGCCTCCCCGCTGGAGCGGGCGCAGGAGACGGCGGCCCCGATCGCCAAGACCCACGGCCTGGACCTGGCCACCGACCCGCGCCTCATCGAGGCGGGGAACGTCTTCGAGGGCAAGACCTTCGGCGTCGGCGACGGCGCGCTGCGCAAGCCGGGCAACTGGAAGCACCTCACCAACCCGTTCAAGCCGTCCTGGGGCGAGCCGTACCTGGAGCAGGTCGTGCGCATGATGGGCGCGCTCGACGCGGCGAAGGACGCGGCGCGCGGGCACGAGGCGGTGTGCGTGAGCCACCAGCTGCCGATCTGGATCGTGCGCAGCTTCGTGGAGAAGCGCCGGCTGTGGCACGACCCGCGGCGCCGGCAGTGCACGCTGGCCTCGCTGACCTCGTTCACGTACCAGGGCGACCGGATCGTGTCCGTCGGCTACAGCGAGCCGGCCCTGGACCTCGTACCGGTGCATCTGCGCGCCGGGGCCAAGCCGGTCAAGGGGAAGGCGAAGGCGTTCGGGGCGTAGCCCGCGGCATCCCTCCTGGCTCATCATCAGGGCGGTCGTTCGTTCGTGTCTTGCACGGGCGAACGGCCGCCTTGAAATTATTGTGCTATTTCCCGGAACCTCCGAGTTCCTCCCGGCATCTCACTGGATGTCGGTTGCGTCGTTGTATTGCGGGATGTGGGGATCGGATGCGCGGGATGGGGCAGGTCAGCCGGAGGAAGCTCCTCGGCGCGGGCGTCGGGGCGGCCGCGGCGCTCGGGATCGCCGGGTGCAGCACCAACGGCCAGGACAAGAACGGCCGTTCCGGTTCGGGCAAGGACGGGAACGCGACCGGTGGCCCGGACGGTTCCCCCACGCCCACGCAGAACGACGGCAAGCCCATCGGTGACGGTTCCACCTCCGACACCGGAAAGCAGCCGAACCAGCCCGACGCCCCCGTGCCGCTGCAGCCGGGTCAGACCCCGCCGCAGTTCGTGGTGTTCTCCTGGGACGGCGCCGGCGAGGTCGGCAACGGCCTCTTCCCGCGCTTCCTCGAGCTGGCCAAGAACCACGACGCGCGGATGACCTTCTTCCTCTCCGGGCTCTATCTGCTGCCCGAGTCGAAGAAGGACCTCTACCGGCCGCCGAACAACCGCGTCGGCGCCTCCGACATCGGCTACCTCACCGACGAGCACGTCAAGGCCACCCTGAAGTACGTCCGCCAGGCGTGGCTGGAGGGCCACGAGATCGGCACCCACTTCAACGGGCACTTCTGCGGCGGCTCCGGCTCCGTCGCCCACTGGACCCCGGCCGACTGGCAGAACGAGATCGACCAGGCGATCGGCTTCGTGACGAAGTGGAAGACGAACAGCGGCTGGACCGACCTCGACGCGCTGCCCTTCGACTACACCAAGGAGCTCGTCGGCGGCCGCACCCCCTGCCTGCTCGGCCAGGACAACCTGCTGCCGACCGCCAAGCGGCTCGGCTGGCGCTACGACGCCAGCTCGCCGGGCGGCCGCCAGATGTGGCCGGTCAAGCGGAAGGACATCTGGGACTTCCCGCTCCAGGCCGTGCCCTTCCCGGGCCACTCCTTCGAGGTGCTCTCGATGGACTACAACATGCTCGCCAACCAGTCCAAGAACACCACCAAGGGCATGCCCTCCCGCTACCCGGGCTGGCGCGAGCAGGCCACCGAGGCGTACGTGTCGGGCTTCAAGCGCGCGTACGAGACGAACCGCGCGCCCTTCTTCATCGGCAACCACTTCGAGCACTGGAACGGCGGCATCTACATGGACGCCGTCGAGGAGGCCCTGAAGCAAATGGCCGGGAAGAAGGACGTCCGACTGGTCTCCTTCAAGCAGTTCACGGACTGGCTGGACGTGCAGGATCCGAAGATCCTGGCGAAGCTGCGTACGCTTGAGGTCGGGCAGTCGCCGGCGGGTGGCTGGAACACATTCCTCAAGACGGCTTAGGTTTTCTTGACAAGGGGCTTTACGGGCACGTAGGGGGGCGCCCAAGATCCCCGAAGCGCCCATGCGAAACTTTTCACATGAGCCTTAGCCGCGCCCCTCGTCGCGCCCTGCTGGCGGTCGGAACCCTGGCCGCCGCGCTCGCGCTGACCGCATGCAGCTCCGATTCCAACGGCAAGTCCGGTGGCGGTGGCGGCACCAACTTCGTGACCAACACGGGCGGTATCTCCACCGTCGCCAAGGGCGAGCGCGAGGCGGCCGGCAAGCTCGCCGGCGAGACGGTCGACGGCAAGCAGCTGGACGTCGCCGACTTCAAGGGCAAGGTCGTCGTCCTCAACGTCTGGGGCTCCTGGTGCAGCCCCTGCCGCGCCGAGGCGCCGCATTTCGCCAAGGTCGCCAAGGAGATGAAGGCCCAGGGCAAGGCCGTCGAGTTCGTCGGGATCAACACCCGCGACTTCGAGAAGACCAAGGCCGTCAACTTCGAAGCGGACTACGGGATCACGTATCCCAGCCTCTTCGACCCGGCCGGAAAGCTCATTCTCAACGGATTCCCCAAGGGCACCCTGAATCCGCAGGCCATTCCGTCCACCATCGTTCTCGACAAGGACGGAAAGATCGCCGCGCGCTCCCTCATGGCGCTCGACGACACCAAGCTCCGTTCCATGATCGACCCGCTCCTCGCCGAGAAGTGACCGGGAATCGGAAACGGGGAATGTGACGTGGATCCCAATCAGACGGTGCTGAGCGGCACCCTGCTGCTCGCGCTGCCGATCGCCGCGCTCGGCGGGCTCGTCTCCTTCTTCTCGCCGTGCGTGCTGCCGCTCGTCCCCGGCTATCTGAGTTACGTGACCGGCGTCACCGGCACCGACCTCGGCGAGGCCCGGCGCGGCCGGATGACCGCGGGCGCGGCGCTGTTCGTGCTCGGCTTCTCCACCGTCTTCGTCTCCAGCGGGGCGCTCTTCGGCTTCTTCGGCTGGACGCTCCAGGAGCACCGCGACACCCTGACCACCGTCCTGGGCGTGCTCATGATCCTCATGGGCGTGTTCTTCCTGGGCCTCATGCCCTGGTTCACCCAGCGCGAGTTCCGCTTCCACCGGAAGCCGGTCGCCGGGCTCGTCGGCGCGCCGCTGCTCGGCGCGCTGTTCGGCATCGGCTGGACACCGTGCATCGGCCCGACGCTCGCCGCCGTCAACGCGCTCGCCGCGCAGGAGGCCAGCGCCGGCCGCGGGGCGATGCTGACCGTCGCGTACTGCCTCGGTCTCGGGGTGCCGTTCATCCTGACGGCCGTCGCCTTCCGCAAGGCGCTCGGCGCGTTCGCCTGGGTGAAGAAGCACTACACGTGGGTGATGCGGATCGGCGGCGGCATGATGATCGTGACCGGCGTCCTGCTGCTCACAGGCGCATGGGACACCATGGTCTCCACGATGCAGAGCTGGTCCAGCGGTTTCACGGTGGGGATCTGAGAGTC
Source organism: Streptomyces sp. NPDC003943 (assembly GCF_053605265.1). Lineage (NCBI taxonomy): Bacteria > Bacillati > Actinomycetota > Actinomycetes > Kitasatosporales > Streptomycetaceae > Streptomyces > Streptomyces sp. NPDC003943. Next base: position 75,076 of record NZ_JBSGIW010000026.1, read on the forward strand.
ACGGGATGAGCAACACAGACACGACAGAGCAGCAGGAGACCGGCCTCGGCGAGGCCGGCGCCCAGCTGTCCACCGCGCCCCAGGAGTCCGCCGAGGACACCGTCATCGGCGGCCCCACCCTCGGCGTCATCGGCTGGATCCGCTGGTTCTGGCGGCAGCTGACGTCCATGCGGGTCGCGCTGATCCTGCTCTTCATGCTGTCCCTCGGCGCGATCCCGGGCTCGCTCATCCCGCAGAACAGCGCGGACGAGCTGAAGGTGCGGACCTTCAAGGAGGCCCACACCACCCTCGCGCCGATCTACGACAAGATCCAGTTCTTCGACGTCTACAGCTCGGTGTGGTTCTCCGCGATCTACATCCTGCTGTTCGTCTCGCTCATCGGCTGCATCCTGCCCCGCACCTGGCAGTTCGGCGGCCAGCTGCGCGGCCGCCCGCCGGGCGCCCCCAAGCGGCTCACCCGCCTCCCCGCGTACACCACCTGGCGCACCGAGGCCTCGCCCGAGCAGGTCCGCGAGGCCGCGCTGCGCATCCTCAAGGGCCGCCGCTTCCGCGCCCACACCGTCGGCGACGCCGTCGCCTCGGAGAAGGGCTATCTGCGCGAGGCCGGCAACCTGATGTTCCACGTCGCGCTCATCGTCATGCTGGTCGCCTTCGCCTGGGGCCAGCTGTTCAAGTCCGAGGGCGGCAAGCTGATCGTCGAGGGCGACGGCTTCTCCAACACGCTCACCCAGTACGATGACTTCAAGTCGGGCTCGCAGTTCAGCGTCGAGGACCTGCCTCCGTTCAGCTTCAAGCTGGACGAGTTCACCGGCACGTACGAGAAGAACGGCCCGCAGCGCGGCACCCCGCGCACCTTCGAGGCGGCCGTCACGTACTCCGAGGGCGGCGGCCCCGACAAGAAGTCGGTCATCCGGGTCAACGAGCCGCTGGAAGTCGGCGGCGCGAAGGTCTATCTGATCTCCCACGGGTACGCGCCCGTGGTCACCGTCCGCGACGGGCGCGGCAAGGTCGTCATGCACGAGCCCGTACCGATGCTGCCCTTCGACAACAACGTCACCTCGTCCGGCGCGATCAAGGTGATGGACGGCTACCGCGACAAGAACGGCAAGAAGGAGCAGCTGGGCTTCTCGGCCCTCTTCGTGCCGACCTTCGCGGGCGCGGGCAAGGGCTCGATGTTCTCCCAGTTCCCCGCGCTGGAATTCCCCGTCCTGGCGGTCACCGGCTACCACGGCGACCTGCGCGTGAACTCCGGTCTGCCGCAGAACGTGTACCAGCTCGACACGTCCAAGATGAAGCAGTTCAAGGTCCAGGGCGGCACCGGTGTCGCCAACCGGCTCCTGCCCGGCGAGACCATGAAGCTGCCCGACGGCGCCGGCTCGATCACCTTCGAGAAGGAGATCAAGGAGTGGGCGAGCTTCCAGGTCACCCAGCAGCCCGGCAGCGGCCTCGCCCTCACGGGCGCGCTCGCCGCCATCGCCGGTCTGGCCGGCTCGCTCTTCATCCAGCGCCGCCGGGTCTGGGTCCGGGCGGTACGGGGAGCGGACGGCGTCACCGTCGTCGAGATGGCGGGCCTGGGGCGGAGCGAGTCCGCCAAGCTGCCCGAGGAGCTGGCCGAACTCGCGGTCCTGCTCAACGCCGAGGCGCCGACGGCGCCGGAGCCGGGACCGGAATCCGCTGATGCGGCGGAAGAACCCGCCGAGACAACTGCCGAAGAGGCACCCGCCACCGAGGCACCTGCCGAAAAGTCCGAAGGGGCTGAGAAGTGATCCTCGCCGCCGCGACCAACGAGAGCCTGGCGCACACGAGTAACTACCTCATCTACTCGTCGATGGCCGTCTACACGCTGGCCTTCCTCGCGCACATCGCCGAGTGGGTGCTGGGCAGCCGCAGCAAGGTCGGCCGCACCGCCGCCGCGCTGACTCCGTCCGCCGCCCAGCCGGCGGCCGCGGCCCCGGCCGTGACCGTGCAGGTCAAGACGGCCGGCGGGGGCACGGCCGTGCTCGACAAGCCGAAGGTCGTCACGCGCTCCGCGGCCGGCGGGCCGGCC
>NZ_JBSGIW010000027.1:0-74664 GCF_053605265.1 Streptomyces sp. NPDC003943
ATCAGGACGGCGGTCTGCACGGTCATGTGCAGCGAGCCGGTGATCCGGGCGCCGGCCAGCGGCTGCTGCTCGGCGTACTCGCGGCGGATCGCCATGAGCCCCGGCATCTCGTGCTCGGCGAGGGTGATCTCCTTGCGGCCGAACTCCGCCAGACCGATGTCGGCGACCTTGAAGTCGGTGAACTCAGACACGTGCGAGGCTCCTTGAGGCTTGGATCGATCTGTGGATTTCGAGGGCCGCTGTGCTCTTGTTGAGCGTGATGTAGTGCAGGCCCGGCGCGCCCTCGTCGAGCAGCCGCAGCCCCATCCGGGTCGCGTGCTCGACGCCGATGCGGTACGCGGCGGCGGGGTCGTCCTTCGCCGCCTCCAGGCGGTGGGCCAGGTCCTCGGGGAAGGCCGCGTCGGACAGCTCGGCGAAGCGGCGGATCTGCCGGACGTCGGTCGCCGGCATGATCTCCGGGATGATCGGGGTGTCGCAGCCGGCCGCCGCGACCCGGTCGCGCAGCCGCAGATAGTCCTCCGGGTCGAAGAACATCTGGGTGATGGCGTAGTCGGCGCCCGCCCGGCACTTGGCCACGAAGTGCGCGAGGTCGCTCTCGGGGCTCGCGGAGCGCGGGTGGCCCTCAGGGAAGGCCGCAACGCCGATCCGGAAATCCCCCAACGACCTTACGAGCTCGACGAGTTCGTACGCATAGGTGAAGCCGTCCGGGTGTGCGGTCCAGGCGCCGCGCGGGTCGCCCGGCGGGTCGCCGCGCAGCACGAGGACGTCCCGGACGCCGGCGTCCGCGTAGGCGCCGATGATCGCGCGCAGCTCGGCGACCGAGTGGCCGACGGCCGTCAGATGCGCGACGGGCCGCAGGGTGGTCTCGGTGACGATCCGCTTGGTGACGTCGATGGTGCGGTCCCGGGAGGAGCCGCCCGCGCCGTACGTCACGGAGACGAAGTCCGGCGCGAGCGCCTCCACGCGGCGGATCGCGTCCCACAGGGTCTGCTCGCCCTTGTCGGTCTTCGGCGGGAAGAACTCGAACGAGAAGGTCGGATTCACAGGCGTCGGCCTCCCGCGTTGAAGTAGCTGGCCTCGGGGTGGTGGACCACGAAGGCGTCGGTCGACTGCTCGGGGTGCAGCTGGTACTCCTCCGACAGCTCCACGCCGATCCGCTCCGGCCGCAGGAGCTCGGCGATCTTCGCCCGGTCCTCCAGGTCGGGGCAGGCCGGGTAGCCGAGCGAGTAGCGGCAGCCCTGGTACTCGGTGCGCAGCATGCCCTCGATGCCGTCCGGGTCGTTCCCCGCGATGCCCCACTCCTGGCGCACCCGGCCGTGCCAGTACTCGGCCAGCGCCTCGGCCAACTGCACGGACAGACCGTGCAGTTCGAGGTAGTCGCGGTAGGCGTCGGCGGCGAACAGCTTCGCCGTCTCCTCGCCGATCCGGGAGCCGACGGTGACGACCTGCAGGCCGATGACGTCGATCTCGCCGGACTCCTCGGAGCGGAAGAAGTCGGCCAGGCAGAGGCGGCGGCCCCGCTGTTGCCGGGGGAAGGAGAAGCGGGTCCGCTCGCCTCCGTCCTCGTCCAGGACGATCAGGTCGTCGCCCTTGGACACACAGGGGAAGTAGCCGTACACCACGGCCGCTTCGAGGAGGTGGTCCGTCTGGAGCCGGTCCAGCCAGCCGCGCAGCCGCGGCCGGCCCTCCGACTCGACGGTCTCCTTGTCCTTCAGGCCCCACTGGCCCTTGAACAGGGCGCCCTCGTCCAGCCAGCTCGCGTACTCGGCGAGCTGGATGCCCTTGACGACCTTCGTGCCGAGGAACGGCGGTTCCGGTACGACGTTGTCGGCGGCCACGTCGGAACGGCCGGCCGGCTCGGGCTCCCGTACCGCCAGGACGGGGGTGTCCCGCTTCGGCACCCGGCGCTGCTTGAGCTCCGGCAGGGTCGCGCCCGGCACGCCCCGCTTGACCGCCATGAGGGCGTCCATCAGGCGCAGGCCCTCGAAGGCGTCGCGGGCGTAGCGGACCTCGCCCTGGTAGATCTCGTGCAGGTCCTGCTCGACGTACGCCCTGGTCAGGGCCGCGCCGCCGAGGATCACCGGATACCTGGCGGCCAGGCCGCGGCCGTTCAGCTCCTCCAGGTTCTCCTTCATGATCACCGTGGACTTCACCAGCAGACCGGACATGCCGATCACGTCGGCGGCGTGCTCCTCGGCGGCCTCCAGGATCGCCGACACCGGTTGCTTGATGCCGATGTTGACCACGTTGTAGCCGTTGTTGGAGAGGATGATGTCGACGAGGTTCTTGCCGATGTCGTGGACGTCACCGCGCACAGTCGCCAGGACGATCGTGCCCTTGCCGTCGGCATCCGACTTCTCCATGTGGGGTTCGAGGTGGGCCACGGCCGTCTTCATGACCTCGGCGGACTGGAGCACGAACGGCAGCTGCATCTGGCCGGAGCCGAACAGTTCGCCGACCGTCTTCATGCCGTCGAGCAGGATCTCGTTGACGATCTCCAGCGCCGGAGTGGTCTCCAGGGCGGAGTCCAGATCAGCCTCCAGGCCGTTCTTCTCGCCGTCGATGATCCGCCGCTTGAGGCGCTCCTCCAGCGGAAGCGCGAGCAGCTCCTCCGCCTTGCCGGCCTTCAGGGACTTCGCCGTCGCGCCCTCGAAGAGTTCGAGCAGGCGCTGCAGCGGGTCGTAGCCCTCACGGCGCCGGTCGTAGATCAGGTCGAGCGCGACCTGCACCTGCTCCGGCTCCAGGCGCGCGATCGGCAGGATCTTCGACGCGTGCACGATCGCCGAGTCGAGCCCGGCCTTGACGCACTCGTCGAGGAAGACCGAGTTCAGCACGATCCGGGCGGCCGGGTTGAGACCGAAGGAGATGTTCGAGAGGCCCAGGGTGGTCTGGACGTCCGGGTGGCGCCGCTTCAGCTCGCGGATCGCCTCGATGGTGGCGATGCCGTCCTTGCGGGACTCCTCCTGGCCCGTGCAGATGGTGAACGTGAGGGTGTCGATCAGGATGTCCGACTCCCTGATCCCCCAGTTCCCGCTCAGGTCGGCGATCAGCCGCTCGGCGATCGCGACCTTCTTCTCGACCGTGCGGGCCTGCCCCTCCTCGTCGATCGTCAGCGCCATCAGCGCCGCGCCGTGCTCCCGCGCCAGGCCCGCGACCTGTGCGAACCGCGACTCCGGGCCGTCGCCGTCCTCGTAGTTGACCGAGTTGACGACCGCGCGGCCGCCCAGCTTCTCCAGGCCGGCCCGCAGCACCGCCACCTCGGTCGAGTCGAGCACGATCGGCAGCGTCGAGGCCGTCGCGAAGCGCCCCGCGAGCTCCGCCATGTCGGCGACGCCGTCGCGGCCCACGTAGTCCACGCACAGGTCGAGCATGTGCGCGCCCTCGCGGATCTGGTCGCGCGCCATCTCGACGCAGTCGTCCCAGCGGCCCTCCAGCATCGCCTCGCGGAACTTCTTCGAACCGTTGGCGTTCGTCCGCTCGCCGATCGCCAGGTACGAGGTGTCCTGGCGGAACGGCACATGGCTGTAGAGCGACGACGCACCCGGCTCGACGACCGGCGTTCGGCCCCGCACGGCCGCGCCGCGCACCCGCTCCACGATGGCGCGCAGGTGCTCGGGCGTCGTGCCGCAGCAGCCGCCGACCAGCGCGGGGCCGTAGTCCCGTACGAACGCCTCCTGCGCGTCGGCGAGTTCGGCGGGCGACAGCGGGTAGTGCGCGCCGTCCGAGGTCAGCACCGGCAGGCCGGCGTTCGGCATCACCGAGACCGGGATCCGGGCGTGCCGGGACAGATGGCGCAGGTGCTCCGCCATCTCCGCCGGGCCGGTGGCGCAGTTGAGGCCGATCATGTCGATGCCCAGCGGCTCCAGGGCCGTGAGCGCGGCACCGATCTCGGAGCCGAGCAGCATGGTGCCCGTCGTCTCGACGGTCACCTGCACGATCACGGGCAGGTCGAGGCCGAGGAAGTCCAGGGCCCGGCGGGCGCCGATGACGGCCGCCTTCGTCTGGAGCAGGTCCTGCGAGGTCTCGATGAGCAGCGCGTCCGCCCCGCCCCGCAGCAGGCCCTCCGCGTTCTGCTGGAAGGCGTCGCGCAGCGGCTCGTACGTGACGTGCCCGAGGGTCGGCAGCTTGGTGCCCGGTCCCATCGAGCCGAGCACCCAGCGGGGCCGGCCGTCGACGGCCGTGTGGGCGTCGGCGGCGGAGCGGGCGATGCGCGCGCCGGCCTCCGACAGCTCGTACACGCGGTGCTCGATGCCGTACTCGGCGAGCGCCGCCAGGTTGGCGCCGAACGTGTTGGTCTCCACCGCGTCCACGCCCACCGAGAAGTAGGCGTCGTGCACAGAGGCGACGATGTCGGGACGGGTCAGGTTGAGGATCTCGTTGCAGCCCTCCAGACCCGTGAAGTCGTCCATGGTGGGGTCGGCGGCCTGGAGCATGGTGCCCATCGCCCCGTCGGCCACCACGACCCGGGTGGCGAACTCCTCGCGGAGCGAGCGCCTGGCGTGCTTCGTCACGTCAGCCCCATTCATGTCAGGTGCCTCAGATGCGTCATGAGCGTGGCCGTGCAGCCCACCCCGTACGTCGTGCGGATGCGGTCCAGGAGCGTGTCCCGGTGCAGCCGGTACTCCTGCGTGCCCACGTAGTCGAGGACGGTGGCCGCCACCGCGCAGCCCAGCTGGGCCGCGCACTTCTCCGGCACGCCCCAGAGCGTCCCGGCGAGGAAACCGGCCCGGAAGGCGTCACCGACGCCCGTCGGGTCGACCACGCCGGCGACCGGCACCGCCGGCACCGCGAGCGGCGCGCGGTCCTCGCCGCGGATCCGCACCCCGGCCTCGCCGTGGGTGGTGACCCACGTTCCGACGCGGCGCAGCACGTCCGCCTCGGTCCAGCCGGTCTTCTCCTGCAGCAGGGCGGTCTCGTACTCGTTGGTGAACAGGAACCGCGCCCCGTCCACCAGGTCCCGCACCTGCCCGCCGTCGAGCCGCGCCAGCTGCTGCGACGGGTCGGCGGCGAACGGGATCCCGAGCTCGCGGCAGGTGCGGGAGTGCCGCAGCATGGCCTCGGGGTCGTCCGGGGAGACCAGGACGAGTTCCAGACGCCCGGTCCGGGCGACGACGTCCCGCAGGTCGATCTCGCGGGCCTCGCTCATCGCGCCGGCGTAGAACGTGGCGATCTGGTTCTGCGCCCGGTCGGTGGTACAGACGAACCGGGCGGTGTGGAGCGACTCGCTGACGCGCACCGAGTCGGTGTCCACACCGTGGTCCTTGAGCCAGATCCGGTACGGCTCGAAGTCGGCGCCGACCGCGCCCACGAGGACGGGGCGCAGGCCGAGCACACCGAGTCCGAAGGCGATGTTCGCTGCCACTCCGCCGCGCCTGACCTCCAGGTTGTCGGCGAGGAACGACAGGGAGACCTTGTCGAGCCGGTCGGCGATCAACTGCTCGCTGAACCAGCCGGGGAAGGTCATCAGATGGTCGGTCGCGATGGATCCGGTGACAGCGATTCGCATGGATCAGACCCCCGTGACCTCTCGCGCGGCCTTCTTGAGAGCGTCGGCCCGGTCGGTCCTCTCCCAGGTGAACTCCGGCAGCTCCCGGCCGAAGTGCCCGTACGCCGCCGTGGCCGCGTAGATCGGGCGCTTCAGGTCCAGGTCGCGGATGATCGCGGCCGGCCGCAGGTCGAAGACCCGGGACACGGCCTCCTGGATCGTCTCGTCCGGGAGGGTGCCGGTGCCGAAGGTCTCGACGAAGAGACCGACCGGCTCCGCCTTGCCGATCGCGTACGCGACCTGTACCTCGGCGCGGCGGGCGAGCCCGGCGGCGACGATGTTCTTCGCCACCCAGCGCATCGCGTAGGCGGCCGAGCGGTCCACCTTCGACGGGTCCTTGCCGGAGAACGCGCCACCGCCGTGCCGGGCCATGCCGCCGTACGTGTCGATGATGATCTTCCGGCCGGTGAGGCCGGCGTCGCCCATCGGGCCGCCGATCTCGAAGCGCCCGGTCGGGTTGACCAGGAGCCGGTAGCCGTCGGACTCCAGGGTCACGCCCTCCTCGACGAGCTCCTTGAGGACGTGCTCGACGACGTACTCGCGGATGTCGGGGGTGAGCAGGCCCTCGACGGAGATGTCGGCGGCGTGCTGCGAGGAGACGACCACGGTGTCGAGGCGGACCGGCCGGTCGCCGTCGTACTCGATGGTGACCTGGGTCTTGCCGTCGGGCCGCAGGTACGGAACGGTCCCGTTCTTGCGGACCTCCGTCAGCCGGCGCGACAGGCGGTGCGCCAGCGCGATCGGCAGCGGCATCAGCTCGGCCGTGTCGTCACAGGCGTAGCCGAACATCAGGCCCTGGTCGCCGGCGCCCTGGGCCGCCAGCTCGTCCTCCACGCCCTCGACGCGGGCCTCGTGGGCGGTGTCGACACCCTGCGCGATGTCCGGCGACTGGGCGCCGATGGACACCGACACGCCGCAGGAGGCGCCGTCGAAGCCCTTCGCGGAGGAGTCGTAGCCGATGTCGAGCACGGCGTCGCGCACCAGCTGGGCTATCGGCGCGTACGCGGAGGTGGTGACCTCGCCGGCGATGTGCACCTGACCGGTGGTGATCAGGGTCTCGACGGCGACGCGGGAGTGCGGGTCCTGGGCGAGCAGGGCGTCCAGGACGGTGTCGCTGATCCGGTCGGCGATCTTGTCGGGGTGGCCCTCGGTCACGGACTCCGAGGTGAACAGGCGGCGGCTCATGCCTGGACCTCCACCTTGTCGTTCGCGAAGAAGTGCTGCTCGATGGCGCCCAGCGTCCGGATGGAGTCGACCTCCAGGGTCTCCATCTGGATCGAGGTGCCGCTCTCCTGCTCCAGCAGGAAGACGAACTCGACGAAGGACAGCGAGTCGATGAGGCGGTTCTCGATCAGGTCGAGGTCGGCGGCGATGTCGTCGCGCTCGGGGTGACGCTCGAGGATCCAGTTCTTCACCGTCTGCAGGCCGTCGGCCATGATGCTTCTCCTTTTAGATGCTGCTGCTTGCGGAAGGGGTGGGGGCGATGATCGGCGCGGCGACCGCGACCGCGTAGTCCACGTCGTGGCTGATGGACACGGTGATCTCGGAGATGCCGGACTCCTGGGCCATCTCCGCGGCGGGACCGCGCAGCTCCACGAGCGGCCAGCCGCCCTCGGAGCGCCGTACGACGATGTCCGGCCAGGGCAGGAATCTGCCCCTGACCCGTAAGGTCTTGAACGCCGCTTCCTTGGCCGCGATCCGGCCGCACAGGCTCAGGACGTCGAGCCCGCTGGCGGTGCGGCAGTCGTCGAGTTCGCCGGGGGTGAGCATCCGCTCGAAGAACTTCTCGCCGTACTGCGCGAGGAGCCTCCGCACGCGGTTGACGGACACGATGTCCATGCCGAGGTTCGCCCAGCCCAGGCCGCCCGCCGGCGGGGCGACGGGACGGGCCGGCACGTCAGATCACCGGCCCGGCCGCGAGACTCGCATCGGCGCGCATGCGGGCGTTCGCGTCGAGGACCGCCTCGGTGGCGGTCTCCCAGCTGCCGTGGCGGCGGGTGAGCGCCGACAGCCAGCGCTCCAGACCGAAGGCGACACAGCTGGTGAAGGCCGGTCCACCGGTCGACTCCAGGGTGATGTCGCAGCGGTCGCCGAAGAAGTTCCGGTGCGTGTTGACCGAGGCGATCGCCAGGTCCTCGTACAGGAACTCGTGCTTCACCGGCGTGAGCCGCTGGAGCAGCGCCTTCGAACCGCCCTTGTCGAAGAACGGGTCGCAGGCGGCCTCCTTGCGCAGCGGCAGGTCGAGTGCCGCGGCGAAGGCGTGGATGCGGGCGGTGAAGTCCGCGAGGTGGTTCTCGGCGTGGCTCTGCCCGCCGATGGCCACGATCTCCCGCATGCGGAAGCCGAGCTGGCGCCGCATGCCCTCGTAGTGCGTCTCCTTGCGGAAGCACCAGGAGCAGATGGTCACCAGGTGGTCGTCGGCGACCTGGGTGCCCTGGTGGGTCAGGTAGACGGCGTAGCAGGACGCCGAGGGCAGTCCGAGCTCGGCCGGCTGGAGCGCCTCGGTCGGGAAGCGGCCGGTGTCGGTGGAGAAGGGCGCGGTCGCGCGTCGCTCCAGGTCGAGCGGGGCGGCGACGACGGCCTGGTGGGGGAAGTTGTCGTAGTAGTCGAGCCGGGCCAGGTCGGCGGCCGGGAGCAGCGGGGGCATCGTCATGGTGCGGGCGCCCGCGGTCACCCCCCAGCCCTCGAAGGTGTCGTCGAGGAGCCGCAGCAGGCGGGTCCCCTCCGGGCCGAGCGTGGGCAGGCCCCTGGTCGCCCCGGTCGTCCCGGTGCTCGCCCCGACGGTCGCGTTCGCGGGGGTTGTCACGGTCATGGTCGGTTCACCTCTCAGGGTGGGTTCGCGCGCTCAGGACCGGATCTCAGAGGACGGGGAGGCTGTCGTCGGAGAAGATCCCGGTCTTCAGGAAGAAGGAGAGCGGCTTGCGGATCGCCTTGCGCTCGTGGGCACGGCGGCGCTCGTCGGCGATCAGCGAGTTGCGCAGGGCCAGCGGGTCGGCGATGCCGGCGTCCTTGTAGACGTGCGGGTTGTAGAGCGAGTTGATGCTGTAGACGACGTAGCGCTTGAGGTACGCCTCGACCTCGCGGACCCGCTCGGCGGGGACGGCCTCGGTCATGCGCTGGAAGAGCAGCGAGACCAGCTCGCGGCCGAAGGCGATGTGCCGGGACTCGTCCTGGTGGTGGATGCGGTTGACCTCGCGGATGGTGTGACAGAGGTCGGCGTCCTTGGCCATCCGGGAGTTGTAGTGGTCGACCAGCTCCTCGAAGAACAGGATGCGGGTGAAGACCAGGAAGTTCTCGACCTCGGGCTCCCAGGCGGCGTCGGCGCGCATGCCGGTGGAGCCGTAGATCTTGTGGCCGTAGCGCCGGCAGAACTCGGAGAAGAACCACATGTGTTCGTTCTCCTCGCCGATGAAGTGGTGGAAGAAGTCCGAGGGGACCTCGAAGCCGGGCATGTGGATGCGGCCGACGACCTCGATGAGGAGCTCGCGGATGCCGTGCACATTGAGGCTGTAGAAGTTGACGGACTCCCACTTCGACAGGCGCTGAAGCGTTTCCTCGCCGAGGGTGTCGAAGTGCTCGGTGCCGTAGACGGTGAGCAGCTCCGGCGTCATCCAGTACCGGTTCTCCTCCAGGGTCTCGGGCCACTGGAAGGTCTGGTACGGGTTGTAGTAGTCCTCGACGGAGCGCTCGCTGAGGCGCTCCAGGACCTCCATGAACCGGTCGGTGACGGGCAGGGCGGCGGTGCTCATTGCGGTGACTCCTCGCTGGCAGGCGGTGGGGTTACGGACGGACCTCGTAGACCGCGTTCACCGGGGTCTCGGTGGCGCGCCGCCAGCGGGTGAAGCCGGCCTCCTCGGCGATGGCGCGGAACGCCTTCTCGCCGGAGTGGTTGCCGAGGGCGTGCGGGCCGCGCTGGGCGACCGCGACCGGCAGGCACATCACGGCGGACAGGGCCATGAACATGCGGGCGGCGGGCGTCTGCGTGTCGATGTCGGCGGGCGAGACGTTCGACTCGACGAGCATCCAGGTGCCGTCCGCGTCGAGCGACTTGTGCACGTGCTGCGCGGCGGCGACCGGGTCGCCCATGTCGTGCAGGGCGTTGAAGAAGCAGACCAGGTCGTAGCCGGAGCCCGGGTAGTCGTCGGCCGAGGCGACGTCGAAGACGACGCGGTCGGACAGGCCGGCCTCCTCGGCGAGCTGGCGGGCGATGGAGATGGCCTCTTCGGAGTAGTCGAAGCCGTGGACGGTGGCGTTCGGGAACGCCTTCGCGATCAGCAGCGTGGTGTGGCCGACGCCGCAGCCGACGTCCGCGACGGTGCCGCCGGCGTTCAGCTTGTCGGTGACCTGCTCCAGGGCCGGCAGCCAGTCCGGGACGAGCTTGTGCTCGTACGTCGGCTGGAAGAAGGAGCCCATGCCGGTGTCGAGCGCCGCGTCGTGCTCGGCCCAGCCGACGCCGTCGCCGGACTTGTACGCCTCGACGAGCAGGTCCTCGGTGGCGTACAGCGCCTTGAGGGCGGTGAAGAAGCCGGCCGCGAAGGTGACGGCGGTCGGGTCGGCGAGCACCTCGACGTGGTCGGCGGGCAGGGTGTACGTGAGGGAGCTCGGGTGCCGCTCCACGTACCCGGCGGAGAGCTGGGCGTGCAGCCACTCCTCGATGTACCGCTCGTTGGTGCCGGTCTTCTCGGCGAGCTGGCCGGCGGTGAGGGCGCCGTGCTCCGCGAGGGCCTTGTAGAGGCCGAGGCGCTCGCCGAGGGCGACGGTCAGACCGCGCACGGCCGCGCCGGCGTCGGTGATGACCTTCTGGTGGAAGTCGTGGGCGCTCACGCGGCCACCTCCTGCTGGCTGGTGGGGAGGTCACAGGTGAAGAGGAAGGAGCGGGGCACGCGCGGGACGGAGCGCGCCGGGACCGGGTACGGCCAGCGGTCGAAGTGGGCGCCGGGCTCACCCGGCATCTTGACCTCGCGCACGTCCCAGCCGCAGTCGGCGAGCAGCGCCTCGGGCTCCTCGGTGCCGAAGAGCCACGGGTTGCCGTCCTCCGCCAGCGCGTTCATGAAGGAGCGGGCCAGCGGGTTCTCCAGGGCGGCCTTGGAGATGACGTCGCCGAGCAGCACGGAGCCGGGCGCCGCGTGCGCGGCGAGCAGCGAGATCAGGGTCCGGACGGCCTGCTCGGGCAGGAAGAACAGCAGGCCCTCGACGACCCACAGGACGGGCTCGTCGCTCTTCCATCCCGCCTCCTTGAGCGGGCCGGTCCAGTCCTGGGTCAGGTCGACCGGGACGGTGATCCGGGTGCGGCCGGCGGGCGCGGGCTCCTGGGCGAGCATCTCGGCCTTGGCCTCCAGGAGGGCCGGGCGGTCGAGCTCGTAGACGGTGACGCCGTCGGGCCAGGGCAGCCGGAAGAAGCGGGTGTCCATGCCGGCGGCGAGGAAGACGACCTGGCGGATGCCGCGCTCCTCCACCGCCTTGACGATGGCGCGGTCCAGGTAGGTGGTGCGGATGGCGAGGAACGGCACGATGCCGCCCCCGTCGTAGCGCTCGAGCAGTTCGAAGCCGATCTGGTCGGCGACCGTGCGCGCGTACGGATCGGCGAACAGCCGGTCCTCGCGCTCGGTCTCCAGGGCGCGCGCGGCGGCGGTCCACTGGGCGGTGCGGGATACGGCCTCCACAGGAGGTCCCCCTTCGGTGATGGATGGAAAGGTTTCGGACGGCCGTGCTCAGAGCCGTGCCTGGTCAGGCACTCATGGCCACTGCGGGCTCGTTCTCCACGACGCCGGCTTCGGCGCTGGTGGGGGCGCTCCGCTGGGCGGAGCGGCAGCATCCGGACGGGTCCGCGGCCGCGGGCATCGACGACAGACGACCGGCCTCGGATCCGGCGGGACGGCGCCGGAAGATGCTGTGCAGGATCATGCTGAACACGGCCGTCCCGTCGGCGGCCACCAGCGTGCACCGCGGCTTGACGGTGCCGGTGGTGGGGTTGAACGGCGACGGCGTGACGCCAAGGATCTCCACGCGTGCGGTGAGGACGTCCCCGGGGCGCACGGGCCGCAGGTAGCGGACCTCGTCGATGCCGGGCGAGCCCATACAGGCGCTGTAGGCGAGCAGTCCGTCGACGTAGCGGCGCATGAACATCGACTGGGTGTGGAAACCGCTGGCGATCAGCCCGCCGAACTGGGAGTCCTTGGCGAGCTCGGGGTCCGTGTGGAAGGGCTGCGGATCGAAGCGCTTGCCGAACTCCAGCACCTCCTCCGCCGTGACGGTGACGGTGCCCAGCTGGTGGACGTCGCCGGGCCGGAAGTCCTCGAAGTAGCGCATCTCGCGCCCCCCTTGACCTAGGAGTGGTCGTTCCCTGGCATCACCTAATCTACGAATCAGTCATTTATTTTGTCAACCCAAAAGAAGGAGGGAGAGCCGCTTTTCCTGGCTCAAACTCCCGCTAGCCGCGGGCCCGTTCGAGGGCCTGCTCGATGTCGGCCCACAGGTCCTCGGCCGACTCGATCCCGACGGACATCCGGACCAGCCCGGGCGCGATGCCGGCCGCCGCGAGGGCCTCCGCGCCGAGCTCGCGATGGGAGGTGGAGGCGGGGTGGGTGACCAGCGATTCCACGCCACCGAGCGACAGCGCGAGCCGTGCGACCCGCACGCCCTCGATGAACGCCCGGCCCGCCTCCCGACCGCCCGCGAGCTCGAAGGAGAGCAGCCCGCCGCCGGCCGAGAGCACCTTGCGGGCGGTGTCGTACGAGGGGTGGCCGACGAGCCACGGGTAGTGGACCTTCGCTATGTCGTCCCGGGCGGCGAGGCGCTCGGCGAGCACGGCCGCGTTGGCGCAGTGCTCGCGCATCCGCAGCGGCAGCGTCGGTATCCCGCGCAGGGTCAGCCAGGCGGCGAACGGGTCGGCGCAGGCGCCGAGTTCGACCGTACGGGGCCAGACGGACCGGCGCAGGGCGTCGTCGGCGAAGACGGCGGCGCCGCCGAGCACGTCGGAGTGACCGGAGAGGTACTTGGTGGTGGAGTGCACCACTACGTCCGCGCCGAGTTCGAGCGGACGGCACAGGACGGGCGAGGCGAGCGAGTTGTCGACGACGCTGGTCACGCCGGTCCGCCGGGCCGCGGCGAGCAGTCCGGGCAGGTCGGCGACCTGGCCGGTGGGGTTGGCGACGGTCTCCAGGACGAGGAGCCGGGTGGCCGGATGCTGCGCCGCCTGCTCGAACTCGGCCGTGTCGTCGCCGGAGATGTACGTGACGTGGATGCCGTACCGCGCGGCGAGGTCCGACAGGACGCTGAAGGTCCCGCCGTACAGGCACCTCTGCGCCACCACCCGGTCGCCGGGCTTGAGCAGCGCGAGCAGCACCCCGCTGATGGCGCCCATTCCGGACGCGAACGCGATGGCGCCGGCGCCGCCTTCGAGCCCGGTGAGGGTCTGCTCCAGGGCGCGTACGGTCGGGTTGCCGCGCCGGCTGTAGACGTACTGCCCGTCGGGTCCGGCCATGGCCTCGGCGAGTTCGTCGGCGGAGGAGAAGGCGAAGGCGGAGGACTGGACGAGGGGGACGGACAGCGGCCGACTGGCGTCGGGCAGCGGCGGGTTGGAGACATGCACGGCGCGGGTGAAAAGGTCCATGAATTCTTTCCTTCCGAGGCGAAAAGATTTCGCGCGGTAATGGAGGAACCGCAGAGAGCGGGTGGAATGGAAAAGGGGCCGACCGACGTCCAGGGGAGGAACGTCGGGCGGCCCCGTGCGGGCTGCGTGTCAGGCAGCGACCTTGTCGCCCTGCTGCTGCGGGGCGGAGTCGGCGGCGGCGCCGGCGGCGAGCGCCTTGTCGCTCTTCATCACCAGGAGGGTGACGACACCGCCGACGGCGGCGATGATCGCGGCGCCGATGAAGGCGGCCGAGAAGCCGTCGGTCAGCTTCGGCAGGTTGCCGAGCTGGTCGGCGCCCTGCGACATGGCGACCGCGGTGAGCGCGGCGAGACCGAGCGCGGAGCCGACGTTGTAGGTGGTGTTGACGATGCCGGAGGCGAGACCGGCCTGCTCCTGCGGAGCGCCGGACATCGCGGCGATCATGGTCGGGATGTAGGCGAGGGACATGCCGAGCGCGGCGACCAGCGAGGCCGGCAGGACGTCGACCAGGAAGGTGCCGGTGGGCTCGACGGCGGCCAGCCAGACCAGGCCGGCGGCGAGGACGAGCAGCCCGATGCCGATGAGCGGCTTGGCGCCGACCTTGGCCATGAGGCGGGCGGTGATGGCCGTCATGAAGATCATGAGGAGCACGGTCATCGGGAGCAGCGCCGCGCCGGACTCGAAGGCGCCGTAGTGGAGGACCTGCTGGAGGTACAGGTTGAGGAAGTACCACATCGGGATCCAGGCGGCACCGAGCAGCGTCATCGCCAGGTTGGCCGAGCCGAGGCGCGGGACCCGCCACACGCTGAGCGGCATGAGCGGCTCGCGGATGGAGTTCTGGATCACGAAGAAGAGACCGATGAGGACGACGGCGCCGATGAGTTCGAGGACCGTGGCGGTGGCGCCCCAGCCGACCTCGGGGGCACGGACGACGGCGAAGA
This sequence comes from Streptomyces sp. NPDC003943, assembly GCF_053605265.1. Classification (NCBI taxonomy): domain Bacteria; kingdom Bacillati; phylum Actinomycetota; class Actinomycetes; order Kitasatosporales; family Streptomycetaceae; genus Streptomyces; species Streptomyces sp. NPDC003943. Next base: position 14,099 of record NZ_JBSGIW010000027.1, read on the forward strand.
CACCGAGGGCGAGACCGGCGGTGACGGCGACGGCACCGAGGACGTCGACGGAGCCGCGGCGGGACTCGACGTTCGGGAGGAGCTTGGTCGCGGCGAGGGTCGCGAGGCCGATCGGGACGTAGATGACGAAGCACAGCTGCCACCAGGCCCACTCGGTGAACACACCGCCGAGGAACACGCCCGCGGTACCGCCGGCCGGGGCCGCGGCGCCGTAGAGGGCCATCGCCTTGCCGAGCTCACGCGGGTCGTGCATGAAGAGCATCATCAGCAGCGTCATGGCGGACGGCGCGATGAGCGCACCGCCGACGCCCTGCACGGCGCGGCCGGCGATCTCGACCCAGGCGGTCTGCGCGGCGGCGGCGACGATCGATCCGGCGATCATGATCGCCCAGCCGGAGACGAAGATCTTGCGGGCGCCGACGAGGTCGGAGAGCCGGCCGCCGAGGAGCAGCAGACCGCCGAAGACGATCACGTAGGCGTTGAAGATCCACTGGAGCTCGCTCTGCGAGAAGCCCAGGTCCTTCTGCATCTCGGGGAGCGCGACTCCAATGATGGAGGTGTCCATGATGACCATGAACTGGGCGGCGGCGAGCACGGCAAGTGCCCACCAGCGCCGGGGGTTGACGGTTGACATCTGCCCTGCCCTTCGATCGCGACGACATACCCCTGGGGGGTACCTGCGTGGAGCACCGTAGCATACCCATGGGGGGTATGTAAGAGTGAGATGAAGGCACGCTTCCGTGGACGTCGTACGGCGTCGGAACGGGGCCGGAGCGGCAGAATGCGCCCATGACCACTGAGCCGACGACCGAGCCGACCACGCCACAGGAGCAGGAGCTCCTGGCCCGCTGGACCTCGACCCTGCTGGCGGCCCGGTCGGGCCGCGAGGGCCCGGACCCGCTCCCGTACGGCCGGAACCTGCTGTCCCGCTGGAACGAGCCGCAGCGCCGCTACCACACCGCCGAGCACCTGCGCGCGGTCCTCGACCGCATCGACGAACTGGCCGACCAGGGCGGCGAGGGCGGGGAGTTGGAGCTCGTCCGCCTCGCCGCCTGGTTCCACGACGCGGTCTACCGCCCCGACCGCTCCGAGAACGAGGAACGCTCCGCCGCCCTGGCCGAAAAGGCCCTCACCGAGGCGGGCCTCACCCCGCACGAGGTCACCGAGGTCGCCCGCCTCGTCCGCCTCACCACCACCCACGACCCGTCCCCCGGCGACCTCAACGGCGAGGCGCTGTGCGACGCGGACCTGGCGATCCTGGCCTCCGACCCGGATACCTACAGGGGGTATACGTCAGCGGTCCGCGAGGAATACGCCTTCGTCCCCGAAGACGCCTTCCGCGAGGGCCGCGCCGCCGTCCTGCGTCATCTCCTCGCGCTGCCGAGGCTGTTCCGCACGCCGTACGGGGCGGCGGTGTGGGAGGAGCGGGCGCGGACCAACATGGAGCGGGAACTGGGGGAACTGGGCAGCTGACGGGCCGGCGGCGCGGGGCCCGGTGCTGCCGCCTACTGCCCCACGCGCCCGTCCACGCACTCGCGCAGCAGGTCCGCGTGGCCGCAGTGGCGGGCGTACTCGTCGATGCGGTGGACGTGGAGCTCGCGGACCGCGATGCCGTCCTTGCCGACCCGCTCACCCAGGTCGGCGAAGGCGGCCAGGGCGGCGTCGGTCTCGGCCTGTTCGCGTTCCAGGTCGCGGAAGGCGGCCTCGACCACGGCCGGGTCCGCCACGGCGCCGTCGAAGTCGGCGTCCCGCGCGCCGTACAGCTTCGACGGCCGCTCGCCGTCGGCGCTGATCCAGCCGCGCCAGCCGCGCTCGACCTCGGCGAGGTGGCGTACGAGGCCGAGCAGCGACATCGTCGACGGCGGCACGGAACGGCGGGCGAGCTGCTCCGCGTCGAGGCCCTCGCACTTCATGCGCAGGGTCAGGCGGTAGTTCGTCAGGCAGTCGAGGAGCGTGCCGAGCTCGCCGTCCGGGCTGGGGCCGTCACTGTTGCGGGGGTCGTCGTCGGGGTCCGCCCACATGTCGGGGTAGACGGTCGCCTGGGTCCAGCGGGTGGTGTCATCGGTCGTCATGGGTCGCATGCTCACCCCAACGGCCGCCGCACGCCACCGAGTTATCGGTGCGCCACCTCACGGCCGCCGTCCCGGATCGCGAGATGTTCGCCGTGAGAGGAATGACAGGTACGAACCCCGGGTTGCCCATGTCATGCCGTCGTCACCTGTCACCCCCGCCTCCCCCACCCGCATGCCCCTGGCCGTCTACATCCTCGGCCTCTCCGTCTTCGCGCTCGGCACGAGCGAGTTCATGCTGTCCGGCCTCCTGCCGCCCATCGCCGACGACATGAACGTCTCCATCCCCCGCGCCGGACTGCTCATCTCCGCCTTCGCCATCGGCATGGTCGTCGGCGCCCCGCTGCTCGCCGCCGCGACCCTGCGGCTGCCGCGCAAGACCACCCTGGTCGCGCTGATCAGCGTCTTCGGCCTGGGCCAGGTCGCGGGCGCGCTCGCGCCGAACTACGCCGTGCTGTTCGCGTCCCGCGTGGTGAGCGCCCTGGCGTGCGCCGGGTTCTGGGCGGTCGGGGCCGCCGTCGCCATCGCGATGGTGCCGGTCGGGGCGCGGGCGCGGGCCATGGCCGTGATGATCGGCGGCCTCTCCATAGCCAACGTCCTCGGCGTGCCCGCCGGCGCCTTCCTCGGCGAGCACCTCGGCTGGCGCTCCGCGTTCTGGGCCGTCGCCGCCGCCTCGGCGATCGCGCTCGTCGGCGTGCTCACCCGGATCCCGCACATCCCGCTGCCCGAGCGGCGCCCCCGCCTCAAGGGCGAGCTGGTCATCTACCGCGACCGGCAGGTGCTGCTCTCCGTCCTGACCACCGCGCTCGCCGCGGGCGGCGTCTTCTGCGCCTTCTCCTACCTCGCGCCGCTGCTCACCGACGTCGCCGGCCTCGACGCGGGCTGGGTCTCCGGCGTGCTCGCGCTCTTCGGCATCGGCGCGCTCATCGGTACGTACATCGGCGGCCGGGTCGCCGACGCCCACCTCTTCGGCGTCCTCCTCAGCGGCATCACCGCCTCCACCGTCATCCTGGTGGCCCTCGCCCTACTGGCCTCCAGCCCCGTCGCCACGGTCGTCCTGACCTTCCTGCTCGGCGTCTCGGCCTTCTACACGGCCCCCGCCCTCAACGCCCGCATGTTCAACGTGGCCGGCGCCGCCCCCACCCTCGCCGGCGCCACCACCACCGCCGCCTTCAACCTCGGCAACACCGGCGGCCCCTGGCTCGGCGGCACCGTCATCGACGCGGACCTCGGCTACGCCTCCCCGGCCTGGGCGGGCGCCGCGATGACCCTGCTCGGCCTGGCCGCGGTCACGGTGTCGCTGCGGCTCACCCGGGGGTCGGTCAGCCAGGTCGTGGCCAGGAGCGACGTACGTACGGCGGCCGTCGCCGACCTGTCCGACCGGTAGGCCGTCAGAGCGCCGGCCGGCCCTTCGGCCGGCGCAGACCCGCCTCCGTGAGGCGGCGCAGCAGTTCCTTCGAGCCGACCTCGACCGCGCCCGCCGCCACGGCGGAGGCGTAGTGGTCGGACGGGACGTCGTAGTGGTCGCGCTCGAAGGCGCGGGGCGGACAGCCGATGGCGGCCGCGAAGGCGTGCAGCTCCTCGAAGGAGACGTCGCTGACCAGGTGCGACCACATGCGGCCGTGACCCGGCCAGGTGGGCGGGTCGATGTAGAGGGTCACGGCCGCGCTCCCGTCCCGTACGCCCGGGTCACGTCGGCCCGGCCCGTCCCGTACGCCCGGGTCACGTCAGACCGCCGACCGGGGCGACCACCACTCCCTGTTTGCCGCAGACCCAGTGCGGGTCGGGGCCCATCTCCGGCTCGACGTCGAGGGCGTGCGGGTCGCCCGAGGAGCAGACCGGGCAGAGGGGCCAGCGGCCGTACCGTTCGAGCAGGGCGTCCTGGACGTCCTGGGCGACGAGGCCGGCGACGAAGCCCCGCCCCTCGGGCCACTGCTCGACCCACCAGCGACGGTGCGCGACGGCGTCCTCCACCATCGAGACGACCTCGGCCATGGCGACATCGCGGGCCACCAGGTCGGCGAGAACCAGAGCGCGGGCGGCATGAAGAGACTGCTCCACGGGGTCGATGTCGTCCATGTTCATATTGTCGCCCTTCTTGACGGCCTCTCCGGCCGAAAATATCTTTCAATTGTGACCCATGATGTGAAGGAAAGTTTCATCGGCGCCCTCGGGCCCGGGCCCGCACCGGCCCCGCGCGCGCCCGCCCCGCCCGCGCCCGCCGCCCTCGCGGCCAAGGTGCGGACCCTCGCCCCCTCCATGACCCGCTCCATGCAGCGGGTCGCCGAGGCCGTCGCCGGCGACCCGGCCGGCTGCGCCGCCCTCACGGTCACCGGCCTCGCCGAGCTCACCGGCACCAGCGAGGCGACCGTCGTGCGCACCGCCCGCCTCCTCGGCTACCCGGGCTACCGCGACCTGCGGCTCGCCCTCGCCGGCCTCGCCGCCCAGCAGCAGTCCGGCCGGGCGCCCTCCGTCACCGCCGACATCGCCGTCGACGATCCCGTCGCCGACGTGGTCGCCAAGCTCGCGTACGACGAGCAGCAGACCCTCGCCGACACCGCGGCCGGGCTCGACACCGTGCAGCTCGGCGCCGCCGTCGCCGCCCTCGCCACCGCCCGCCGCGTCGACATCTACGGCGTCGGCGCCTCCGGCCTGGTCGCCCAGGACCTCGGCCAGAAGCTGCTCCGCATCGGCCTGATCGCGCACGCCCACAGCGACCCGCACCTCGCCGTCACCAACGCCGTGCAACTCCGCTCCGGCGACGTCGCCATCGCCATCACCCACTCCGGCTCGACCGGCGACGTCATAGAACCGCTGCGCGTGGCCTTCGACCACGGCGCCACCACCGTCGCCATCACGGGCCGCCCGGACGGACCGGTCGCGCAGTACGCCGACCACGTGCTGACCACCTCCACCGCCCGCGAGAGCGAGCTGCGCCCGGCGGCCATGTCGTCCCGCACCAGCCAACTCCTGGTCGTCGACTGCCTGTTCACCTGCGTCACACAGCGCACGTACGAGACGGCGGCCCCGGCCCTCGCGGCCTCGTACGAAGCCCTGGCCCACCGCCACGCCCCTCGCCACCGCTGACGGCCGACCGCTCGGCTCTCCTCCGGCCGCCGACCGCTCATCCGAAAGCCGAACGCGACCGCCGACGCTGACCGCTCGCCGCCGAAAGCCGAACGCCGAACGCTCGTCTCTGAACGCCGACCGCCGAAAGCCGAACGCTCGCCTCCGAACGCCGAACGCCGAACGCCGACCGCCGACGCCGACCGCCGAAAAGAGCCACCCGTGTCCGCCACGTACTCCGAACTGCGCGCCCAGCTCGCCACCCTCGCCACCGAGGCGTACCGGCCCGAGCTCGCCGAGATCGACCGGCTGCCCACCGCCGAGATCGCCGCGCTCATGAACCAGGAGGACCAGACCGTCCCCGCCGCCGTGGCCGAGCAGCTCCCCGCCATCGCCGCCGCCATCGACGCGACGGCCGAACGGATGGCCCGCGGCGGCCGGCTCGTCTACATGGGCGCCGGTACGGCCGGCCGGCTCGGCGTCCTGGACGCCAGCGAGTGCCCGCCCACCTTCAACACCGACCCGTCCGAGGTCGTCGGCCGCATCGCGGGCGGCCCCGCCGCCATGGTGGAGGCCGTCGAGGGCGCCGAGGACTCGGCGCAGCTCGCCGCCGCCGACCTGGCCGCGCTCGGGCTCACCGCCGCCGACACCGTGGTCGGCATCTCCGCATCCGGCCGCACCCCGTACGCCATCGGCGCCGTCGAACACGCCCGCGCGCTCGGCGCGCTCACCATCGGCCTGTCCTGCAACGCGGACAGCGCGCTCGCCGCGGCCGCCGAGCACGGCATCGAGGTCGTCACGGGCCCCGAACTCCTCACCGGCTCGACCCGGCTGAAGGCCGGCACGGCCCAGAAGCTCGTCCTCAACATGATCTCGACGATCACCATGATCCGGCTCGGCAAGACATACGGAAACCTGATGGTCGACGTTCGCGCCTCCAACGACAAGCTGCAGGCCCGCTCGCGCCGGATCGTGGCGCTCGCCACGGGCGCGCCGGACGAGCAGATCGAGTCCGCCCTCGCCGCCGCCGACGGGGAGGCGAAGACCGCGATCCTGATGATCCTCGCCGACGTCGACGCCAAGACCGCCGAGCGGCGGCTGGCGAACTCCCGCGGCCACCTGCGCGCGGCGCTGCACGCCACGGAGCCCACGCCGTGACACTCGGGGAGTGAGCACAGACGACAAGAACCGCGCCATCGCCGCCGCGATCCTCCCCCTCGTCGGCGGGCCCGCGAACATCGGCTCCGTGGCCCACTGCATGACCCGGCTCCGGCTGGGTCTGCGGGACCGCTCGCTCGTCCAGGACGAGGCACTGAAGGCACTGCCGGCCGTGCTCGGGGTGGTGGAGGACGACACGTACCAGATCGTCCTCGGTCCTGGCACGGTCGCCCGCGTGGCTCCCGAGTTCGAGACGCTGGCAGCGGAGGGCCCGAAGACCCTCGCCGAACGGGGCGCGGCCATCAGAGACGCCCGTAAGGCGAGGAACGCCACCCCCTTCAAGCAGCTCCTGCGCCGCATCGCGGACGTCTTCGTCCCGCTGATCCCCGCCCTCATCGGCTGCGGCATCATCGCCGGTCTCAACGGCCTGCTGGTCAACCTCGGATGGCTGCCCGGCGTCACCCCGGCGCTCGCCGCCGTCGCCAGCGGCTTCATGGCCCTGATCGCGGTCTTCGTCGGCTACAACACGGCCAAGGAGTTCGGCGGTACGCCCGTCCTCGGCGGCGCGGTCGCCTCCGTCATCGTCTTCGCGGGCGTCGGCAGGGTCGAGGTCTTCGGCCGGGCCCTGTCCCCCGGCCAGGGCGGTGTCCTCGGCGCGCTGGGCGCGGCGGTCCTCGCCGTGTACGTGGAGAGGTGGTGCCGCCGCCGGGTGCCGGAGTCCCTGGACGTCCTGGTCACCCCGACCCTCACCGTGCTCGTCTCCGGCCTGGTCACCGTCTTCGGCCTGATGTTCGTGGCCGGCGAGGTCTCCCGGGCGATCGGCGACTTCGCGAACTGGCTGCTCGCGCACGCGGGCGCCGGCGCCGGCTTCGTCCTCGGCGGCCTCTTCCTCCCGCTCGTGATGCTCGGCCTGCACCAGGCCCTCATCCCCATCCACACCACCCTCATCGAGCAGCAGGGCTACACCGCCCTCCTCCCGATCCTCGCGATGGCGGGCGCGGGCCAGGTCGGCGCGGCCATGGCCGTCTACCTCCGGCTCCCCCACAACCGCTCACTGCGCCGCACCATCAGGTCCGCCCTCCCGGCCGGCCTCCTCGGCGTAGGCGAACCCCTCATCTACGGCGTCTCCCTCCCCCTCGGCCGCCCCTTCGTCACCGCCTGCGTCGGCGGCGCGTTCGGCGGCGGCTTCGTCGGCCTCTTCAGCATGCTCGGCGACAAGGTCGGCTCCACCGCCATCGGCCCCTCCGGCTGGGCCCTCTTCCCGCTCCTCGACGGCGACAGGGGCCTCGGCACGACGCTCGCGATCTACGCGGGCGGGCTGCTCGTCGGATACGTGGCGGGCTTCCTGGCCACCTACTTCTTCGGGCTGAGCAAGGAGCTGATCGAGGAGTTCGACGTGGACACGGAGGCGGATGCGGAGTCGCCGGCCCCCCGCGCGGGCGCTGCAGCCGGCCCGTCCCCGGAGGCCCGGCCCGAGCCCGCCGAGGCCTGGCGGCGCGAGCTCTAGCGGCAGGTCACATCGGCGGCCGGCCGCTCCCCCGTCAGCAGGAAGCGGGTGACCGTCGCGTCGCCGCACGCGTTGCCGTTGCTCAGGTACATGCCGTGGCCGCCGTGGTCGACGGAGACGAGGCGGGCGCGGGCGCCGAGGGCCTCGCGCATCTTCAGGCCGGCGAAGTGCGGGGTGGAGGGGTCGCGCAGGCCCTGGATCATGAGGATGTTGGAGGGGCCGGCGTCGGTGATGCGGGTGGGCTTCTCGACGGGGCCGCCCTTCCAGAAGGCGCAGGGCGTGACGTTGACGGGCATGCCGGCGGTCAGCGGGTGGGCGACGCGGTCGGCGGCGACGGCGCGCTCGTACGAGGGGACGGACCGGGGCCACTTCACGTCGTTGCAGATGACGCCGACGGTGATGGTCGCGTCCGCGTCGGGCATCGGGCCGGCCAGCGCGCCCGGCAGGACGGGCGTCTCGCCGTCGGTGCGGGCCTGGGCGATCAGCCGGGCGACGGACGGGAACTGGGAGTCGGAGTAGAGGGCCATCTGCAGGGCCTGCCGCAGCATGTTGCCGGTGAGCGGCACCCCGGGCGTGGTCGTCCGCTTGGGCGCGCGGTCGAGGCGGGCGGCGAGGTCGAGGAAGAGCGGGCGGACGTCCTCGGGGCGTTCGGCGAGGCGCAGGCCCTCGGCGGCGCGGTCCGGGTGGGACGCCCAGGCCGCGAAGTCGGGGAAGCGGATGTCGGCGGCGGCCGCCATGTCACGCAGCCAGCCACGGGCGACGTACTTCGGGTTCGGGTCGGCGCTGCTGTCGAGGACGATCCGGTCGGTGCGCCGCGGGAACTTCTGGGCGTACTGCGCGGTGACGTACGTGCCGTACGAGGTGCCCCACACCGAGACCTTCTCCTCGCCGAGGACCTCCCGCAGCCGGTCCATGTCGCGGACCTCGTTGGCGGTGGTGAGGCCGCGCAGCTCCGGGCCGCCGTTGCGGGCGCAGGCTTCGGCGACACGGCGGGCGCGGGCGACGTTCTCCTCGATCGAGCCGTCAGCGGTGGGCCAGGCGCGCAGGGTCGTGAGGTGGCGGTCCGCCTCGTCGATCCCGCAGTCCGCCTTCGAACTGCCGCCGACGCCCCGCGGATCGAACGCCACCAGGTCGTACGCCTCGCCCAGCGCGCCCTTGAGCCGCTTGCCCCGCGATCCGAGCAGCTGCACCCCGGAGCTGCCGGGGCCGCCGGGCACGACGAGGAGGGTGCCGCGGCGGGCGGCGGGGTCGGCGCTGCGGATGCGGGAGACGGCGAGGGAGACCTGGCGGCCGTCGGGATCGGCGTAGTCGAGGGGGACGGAGAGGGTCGCGCACTCCTGGTTGAGGTCGGCGGCGCCGCACGGGGTCCAGGCGAGGGCTGAGGTCTCGGCCGCGGCCTCGGTCGCGGCGGCTGCCGGGGTCGCGGGGACGGTCAGGGTGGCGGCGGTCAGGGCGGCTGCGGCGAGGGCGAATCCTGCGTAAGTCTTCATGCTCACAGCCTTGTTGATCTGGTGTCAGCTACCCATCCGGCAGGCATGCGGGTACGGGGTGGGGCTAGCCCCCCGGTTGCCCCGTCCGCCCCTCCGGGAGATCATCCCGGGATGCCAACCACCACCCAGACGCACCCTCACGCCTCCGCCGCCGGCACCTGGACCCTCGGCGACCTCACCGTCAACCGTGTCGGCTTCGGCACGATGCGCCTGCCGCAGACCGGCGAAGCGCTCGTCGAGCACGCCGTCCCGAGGGACCGCGACCAGGCGATCACCGTGCTGCGCAAGGCGGTCGAGCTGGGCGTCAACCACCTCGACACCGCCGCCTTCTACTTCTCCTCCCTCCGCTCCGCCAACGAGCTCATCAACAGCGCCCTCGCCTCCCCCGCCGGCCGCTACCCCGACGGCCTCGTCATCACCACCAAGGTCGGCCCCGCCCGTGACGCCTCCGGCGCCTGGGCCGAGCACGCCCGCACCCCGCGGGCGCTGCGCGCCCAGGTCGAGGAGAACCTGCGCCAGCTCGGCCGCGACCACCTGGACGTCGTCAACCTCCGGGTCCTCGGCACCGATTCGATCGCCGAGCGCTTCGGCGCGCTCGCCGAACTCCGCGAGGCCGGCCTCATCCGCCACCTCGGCCTCTCCAACATCGTCCCGGCGCACCTGGAGGAGGCGCTGCGGATCGCGCCCGTCGTCTGCGTGCAGAACATGTACGGGATCGGGGTCCGCCCGGAGTACGCCGACTTCGTGCGCGACTGCGGCGAGCAGGGCATCGCGTTCGTCCCCTTCTACGCGATCGCCGCGGCCGGACGGGAGAACGGAGCCACGGCCGCCGAGCCCGAGGAGATCCTGACCGTCGCCCGCGCGCACGACGCGAGCCCGGCGCAGATCCGCCTCGCCTGGACCCTCCACCAGGGCCCCCACCTCCTCGCCATCCCGGGCACGGGCGACCCCGCCCACCTCGCGGCCAACGTGGCAGCGGGCTCGATCGCGCTGACCGCCGACGAGCTGGCCCTGCTCGACGCCGCGCACCGGCGGGCCGCTGCCTAGACTCCGACCATGACCGACGCCACGACCGACACCACGACCGACGCAGCCACCGACGCCACGACCGATGCCGCGACCAGCGGCATCGCCGCCGACCTCGCCCCCACCGGGACCCTGCGCGCCTCCATCAACCTGGGCAACCCGGTCCTCGCCCAGGGCACCCCGGATGCCCCGTCCGGCATCACGGTGGACCTGGCGCGCGAGATCGGCGCGCGCCTCGGCCTGCCCGTGGAGCTGCTCTGCTTCGACGCGGCGCGCAAGTCGTACGAGGCGATGGCGTCGGGCGAGGCCGACCTGTGCTTCCTCGCGGTCGAGCCGGCCCGCGAGGCGGAGGTGGCGTTCACGGCGCCGTACGTCGTCATCGAGGGCGTGTACGCCGTCCCGCGCGACTCCGCGCTCCGCACGCCGGCGGACGTGGACGCGCCGGGCGTGCGGATCGGGGTGAAGGCGGGCTCGGCGTACGACCTCTTCCTCACCCGCACCCTGCGGCACGCGGAGCTCGTACGGGGCGAGGAGGGCGTCGACACCTTCGCGGAGCGGAAGCTGGAGGCGGGCGCGGGGATCCGGCAGCCGATGGCGGCGTACGCGGCGGCGCACCCGGAGGTGCGGCTGCTCGACGAGCGGTTCATGGAGATCCGCCAGGCGGTCGGGACGACGGTCGGGCGCTCGGCGGAGACGGTGGCGTTCCTGCGGGCGACGGTGGAGGAGCTGAAGGCGAACGGTTTCGTGGCGGAGTCGCTGCGCCGGGCGGGCCAGGACCCGAAGCTGGTGGCGCGCCCGGCGGACCTGCCGGCCTGAGCCGGACCGGTGGGGGCGGGGTCCGCGGCGACGGCGCCGGCCACGGGTCAGTCGTCCTGCTCGGCGCCGAACCGCCGCAGCGGACAGTTCGCCTCCACCCTGGCCGCCAGCTCCGCGCGCAGCACGGCCAGTTCGGCCATCCGGGCGTCGACCAGCCGCAGCTTCTCCGCGAACAGCGCGGAGAGCCGCTGCGCGCTGTCGGGCGCGTCCCGCAGCTCCTCACCGATGCGGGCGATCTCGGCGAGGGAGAAGCCGAGGGCCTGGGCCGTGCGCACGTACTGGAGCCAGGGCACGGTCTCGGGCGGGAAGTCACGGTAGCCGTTGGGGCGCCGCTCTCCGGTGACGAGGCCGCGCTTCTCGTAGAAGCGGATGGTGTCGCGGGCCAGGCCGGTGGCGGCGGCGAGTTCGCCGATGAGCATGCGTCTCCTCAGGGGACTTGACCTTGGAGTGCGGTCCACTGTTTAGCGTCGCCGGCATGGTCCTTTCTTCCTCCTACGCACGGATCGTGCGCGCCGGCGCCTGGTACGACATCGTCGTCACGGCCGGCTTCGCGACCCCCTGGACGTACCGGCTGGTGCACGACGCCCTGGCGCTGGGCGACCCCGTCGACCGGCTGACGGTCCTGTACGCGAACCTGATGGGCTCCGTGGTGCTGGTCTGGTCCCTCCTGCGCGTCCTGCGGCCGCTCCCGCTGTACGGCCTGCTCGACGGGGTCGCGCGCGCACTGTTCGCGAGCTGGCAGGCGTACGCGCTGGCGCACGGGGCGGCCTCGGTGGTGTGGCTGTTCCTGACCGTCGAGGTGGCGTGGGGCGTCGCCCAACTCGGCCCGTGGGCCCGCCGGAACACCTGGAGAATGGTGCCCGGCCTCCTTCCGGAAAGGCCCTGAGGCGCCGCTCCGTGCCGCCTTCCCGCCCCTGCCCCGCACCCCCGGGACCGGGGCGGCCACCCCCTCCCCCGGAGCCCCGCCAGCCCCCGCGCAGAGCCTCGTCACACCACCTCTGACCTGGGCTTTTGCCCTCAACTCCCGTAGCGTTTCCCTGACACGGAAGGGGATCCGCAGTGGACCGCACCACCCGCACCTCCGAGGACGTACTCCGGCTTCTGGACGGCCTGTTCGCCGCCGACGCCGACAAGTGGCAGGGCTTCTACGGCGACCGCTCCCGCCCGGTGCCGTTCTTCGTCGACAAGCCGGACGAGAACCTCGTCGATCACCTCGACAGCGGCCTGCTCCCCGGCGGCCGCAGCGGCGCCCGCGCCCTCGACCTCGGCTGCGGCCACGGCCGCAACGCGCGCCTGCTCGCCGCCCGCGGCTACGAGGTCGACGCGGTGGACCTGTCCGCCGACGCGCTGGAGTGGGCGAGAGAACGCACCGGGGACACCCGCGTCCGCTACCTGCACGGCGACGCCTTCACCCTCGACGCGATCGGCGACCGCGGCCCGTACGACCTGATCTACGACTCCGGCTGCTTCCACCACCTCCCGCCCCACCGCCGCCCCACCTACCTCGCCTTCCTCACCCGCCACCTCGCCCCCGGCGCCCACTTCGCCCTCACCTGCTTCGCCGCCGGCCCAGGCGGCATGGGCTCCGAACTCCCCGACCCCGCCTTCTACCGCGACCGCTCCCTCCACGGCGGCCTCGCCTACACCGCCGAGGCCCTGAGGACCCTCTTCACCGAGACGGCCGGCTTCGGGGAACTCACCCTCCGCCGCATGCACGACGAACCGTCCGACTCCCCGAGCTTCGGCGAACCCTTCCTCTGGACGGGCCTGTTCGTCAGCCCGCCCGCCGCGGACACAGACAGAACGGGTGTCCTGCCGGGTCGATGAGCACCAGGAAACGGTCGGGGTCCGGCTGCGGCTCCGGGCGCGTGGCGCCCAGGGCCAGCAGTCGGGCCTCGGTCTCCGCGAGGTCGTCGACGTCGAAGTCGAGGTGGGCCTGTTGCGGCGCGTCCTGGCCTGGCCAGCGCGGCGGGCGGTAGTCGTCGACGCGCTGGAAGCCGAGGAGGAGGTCGCCCTCGCGCTGGAGGCCGGCGAAGTCGGCGTGGTTGGCGGGGTGCGGGGGCAGGCCGGTGGCCCGGTGGTAGAAGTCGGCGAGCGCGAGCGGGTCGGCGCAGTCGAGGGTGATCGCGGAGAGCTCCATGGGCCCCAGCCTAGGAATGCCGCCTGCGCCCCGCCGAGAATTCCGTCGCCGCGCACCCGTCCCCGGACCTAGCCTGCCCCCATGAGCCACGCGAAGACCTCGTACGTGTGTCTGCCGTGCCGGGCCTCGTACAAGCAGCCCTACGACGCCTGGCGGGAGCGGCGCTGTCCGCGGTGCGCGCGGGTGATGATCCACGCGGGGTCGGCGTTCGCGCCGCCCCGACGAGGCGACAAGAACGCCTGGCGGTCGCTGTCCGTCGTCCTGAACGCGGGGATCGCGTTCCACAAGAGCTGCTGCGGCGGGCCCGGCTGGCGGCCCCGCACCCTTCGTGAGGTCAAGGAGCGCACCGCGTACGCCCGCCGCACCGGCGAGCCGGTCGCGCGCGCCCTCCTCCGCTACGACCTGCCCTGACGGGCCGCGCCGCGCCCTCGGCGTCTGGGGGCTCAGCCGCGTGAGGCCGGCGGGCTCCCCTCGCCGTCGCCGTCGCCCTCGCTGTTCATGCCGGCCGGCCTCAGCCCTGCCCCAGAGGCAGCGGCAAGCGTCTCCCGGTTGAGCGCCCGTACGCGCGCCCGCAGCACCTCGCCCGGCGGCGCGGGCGCCAGCGCCTCGGGCGGGCAGTCCCACTCCCGCCCGCCGCCTGGCGGCCGCAGCTGGAGACAGGGCCCTTCCCGCCCCATGACCTGGCCGATCCGCCCGTCGCGGGTGTCGATGACGTAGCCCCCCTCCTTCACCGGCCGTCCTCCCGCGTGCACGCGAGCGCGACGACGAGCCGCTGCGCGGTGTCGAGGTTGCAGCGCCCGAGCTCGACGAGGGGGTGGGTGAAGCCGCCGCCGGACGCGGCGAGGGTGACGGGGTCCACTCCGAGGGAGGGGAGCGTGATGCCGTGGGCGGCGAGCCCCGCCTTGAGCTGGGCGACGACGTCCTGGACGGGCTGAACGGGCGAGGGGGTCATGATAACGGCCTTTCCACTCTGTGTATCGATTTCCCTTACGGAGAGTGTCGGCCGGAGGCATGCTGGGGAACAGTGACTTCGCCCCAACAACCCCAGATGCCCAAGCGGGAGTTGATATGGCTGACGCCGGAAAGAACAAGGAACCGTCGATGTCTCCCAGGGCGATAATCGGCGCGGAGCTCCGCCACGCGAGAGAGAGCAGGGCCATGAGCCAGGAGGCCCTCGGCGAGCAGGTCTTCGTGAGCGGGTCGTACGTGGGCCAGATGGAGGCGGGCACGCGCCGCATCCGCCCGGAGATGGCGGTCCAACTGGACGAGGTGCTGGGCACGAACGGCTTCTTCGAGCGCAACTGCAAGGCGGCGAACAAGTCGAAGTACCCGGACCACTTCGCGGAGGCGGCGGAGGCGGAAGCCGAGGCGACGGCGATCAAGGAGTTCGAACCTCTGCTGATCCCGGGGTTGATCCAAACACCTGCGTACGCCAGGGCACTTTTCCGTGCCTACCGGCCGACGGCCTCCGAGGCGGACAGTGACGAGTTCGTGGAGGCGCGAATCGCACGTGGTCGCCTGCTGGACAAGCCAACAAGCCCGCTGTTGTGGGTGGTGCTCGGCGAAGCGGCGCTGCGGCAGAAGGTGGGAGGAGCGCAAGTGATGGCAGAGGCACTCCGCCACGTGGCGACGCTCGCGCGCAACAATCGCCTGATCGCGCAGGTGCTCCCGTTCTCGGCAGGTGCACACGCGTCACTGGGCGGCCCGCTCAAGTTGATGACCTTCGAGGACGCCCCACCGCTGGCGTACCTGCAAGGTCTCGGCTCGGGCCGCCTGGAAGACGACCCGGCCACCGTCGCGCGCCACACGCTCACCTGCGATCTCATCACGGCTGCGGCGTTGCCTCCGCGCGAGTCTCTGGCCTTGATGGAGTCCGCGATGGAGGATTACGCCCATGAAGATCACGGCTCTTGAGTACGACCTGACGACGGCAACGTGGTTCAAGTCGAGCCACAGCGCGGGTGACGGCAGCGACTGCGTCGAGGTCGCCACCTGGCGCAAGTCCTCGTACAGCGCCGGCGACGGCAGCAACTGCCTCGAAGTCTCCGACGACCATCCCGGCATCGTCCCCGTCCGCGACTCCAAGAACCCCGACGGCCCGAAGCTCGTGTTCCGGGCCGCCGCCTGGAGCGAGTTCATCACGGAGGTGAGGACGGCTCGTTGAGCGACGACGAGCCCGTCTTCATACGGAGCAAGTGGGGGACCAACCGGTACGTGTACAACCCCAACAACCCGGTTGGTCTCGCACTCATCGCCCTCACGCTCGTCGTCGCGCTCGGCGCCCTGATCATCCACGAGTTCGAGTCGACGTGGAGCGAGGGCGAGCTGCGTGACGCCGTACACAAGGCGAACCGCACCCTCGACGGCGGCATTCACGACCCGTACCGGCACTTCTCCATCAGCGGTCAGATCCAGGACGCGATCGAGAAGAGCGGCACGGGCCCTGGCCGGGGGGTCGACGTCCGCGAGGAGGGGGACGGCCGGTACGAGATCGGCACCGCCGACACCGAGGCGAAGTTCTGCATGCGGGTCACGGCGACGCTGATCGAGAAGGATCCCGTCAGCGAGGTCTACGCGCAGCGGCTGCTCCACACCTCCGTCAGCGAGGGGCCCTGCTGACGGCCCGGGCTACCGGCCCGAAGCTCAAGTACCGAGATTCGGGCCCTGTTACTTCGGAAGGGGATCGGGTCTGGATGAACCCGCCCACCCACCCTGCGAGTTGACGCTTCGCGACCGACTTGCCACGCAGCGTCATATGCCTCTACGGTGGCGTCCGATAGTCGTGCATAACGCAAACGACCCCCAGCAGGTGCGCCAACACCTGGAGGGGGTCTCACCACCGAATCGAGTTAGGCCCTCGACCATGGTTGATGCCGAGCTTAGTGCTCCCCGCCATCCCCTCGCCAACCCCGGCTACGGCAAGCGCTCCACCGGGTACGAACACCCTCGCGCCGCCGCCGACTTCGCGCACCTGCCGCCGCGCGAGGCGGCCATCGCCGCGTACATCGACCGGCTGCCCGACGGCAGCGACATCTCGGTGAAGACGCTGGCCAAGCACCTGCCGTACGGGCAGTGCGCGCTGCGCACCGCGCTCAACCGCATCCAGCGGGCCGGGCATCTGCGGCGCGGACGCGAGTGCCTGGACGGGCGCTGGATCACCCGAACGTGGTTCACCCGTACGGCTCGTGACCACGTCTGGTGGGCGGCGTACCGGCGCGGGGACGTACCGCGCGAGCCGAAACGTACGACGCGGTCGCGGGCGTACATCCTGCTCGCCGCGCTCGGGCGCACGAACTCCGCCATGTCCCTCTCGCACGCCGACTGCCAGTCCCTCGCGCCGCTCGTCGAGGAGTGGTTCGCCCGCGACGCCGAGGCGGACGACGTCGTACACGCGCTGCTCAGCGGCCTGCCGACGCCCGTCCACCACCCGGCCGCGCTCGCCCGGCGCCGGCTGACCGACAAGCTCCCGCCGGAGCCGATCCGCCGCGACCAGATCCCCCGCCGCATGCTCGAATGCGCCGAGTGCGGCGCCCCCGACTACACCGACTCCCTCGTCGACGGCCACTGCGCCCCCTGCCGCGGCACGCCCGCCGCGCCCCAGAGCGCCTACCTGCCCGAGGCCGACGTCCGCGCCAGGGTCGCCGCCATCCGCCAGGAGATGAAGGAGACCCGCACATGACGGTTCAGCTCGTCCGACCTCACTGCGGGGCACGATGGAGGGAAGGAGGCGACGCCATGACCCCCAGCCCTGCCGATGCGCCCACTGACGCACCCGCTGACAACCGCCCGGACATGTCCGTCGAGGACTTCGAGGAGCTCGCCGGGGTCGCGCCCGACGGCGTCAAGCTCGAACTCATCAAGGGGAAGCTGAAGGTCAAGCCGTTGCCGGACCAACTCCACAAGGCCATCGTCATGTGGCTGTTGCGCGTCTGCATGCAACAGCGGCCCGAGCTCATGTTCTACCCGGAGCAGGAGCTGAAGGTGGACACCTACCGCAACGGCAGGGCCATCGCGGACGGCGCGCTCGCGCCGCTCGACCACTTCGTCGCGAGCCCGGACATGTGGGGCGACCCCGAAGGCGTGCTCATGGTCGTCGAGGTCACGCCTCCCGGCGCCGAGGCCCGGAACCGCGACCTTGTCGACAAGCGCGACGGCTACGCCGCCTCCGGCATCCCCGTCTACCTCCTCGTCGACCGCGAGACGACCACGCTCCACGTCTTCACCGAGCCCGAACGCGGCGCCTACCGCGCCGAGGAGTCCTACCCCTTCGGCACCGCCGTCCCCCTCCCCGCCCCCGTCGACATCACCCTCGACACCGACAAGCTCAAGGACTACGTCTCCTGAGCCATCGCCCTCAAGTACTCCGCCAGCCTGTCGTACTGCTCCCGCACACCCGCCTCCATCCCCGCCGCCAGCGCCTGGTCCCGGACCTCCGACGACGGCCAGAAGGAGGTGCTGGTCAGGGCGGTGCCGCCGGTGGGGGTGGCGTCGAAGGTGAGGGTGACGCGGACCGGCGCGGCGTCCGGCATCTGCTCGAAGAGCTCGGTGTAGACGAGGCGCTCGGTCGGGACGACCTCCTCGTACCTGCCGGAGAAGACGATCTCCTGGCCGTCGGGGGTGCGCTGGCCCCAGCGCCAGGCGCCGCCCGGGCGCAGGTCGATGTCGCAGACCGACATGGTCATCGCGGCGACGCCGTACCACTGGCGTACGTGCTCGGGACGCGTCCACGCCTCCCAGACGCGCCCGACGGGGGCGTCGAAGGTGCGGGTGATGACCAGCTCGCGGTCCGCAGGAGTGGTCAGCAGCGTGATCATGACGTTCTTTCGCCTCCCGCCTCGGCCACCACACCCCTCCCACCAGGATCGCCCCGACGGCCGCCCACCGCGCGCCCGGCAATCCAGTGAACACGTTCAACGATCAAGCGCTATCGTGCCTACGACGCGGCGCCACCTCAGCACCGACCACGCGCGCCGCCCCTTTATGACCTGTGGGGGGTCCCTTTCATGCGCTCTACGCGCACGCTGCCGCGCGCCCTCGTGCGCGCGGCAACCGTATTCGCGCTGTCGGCGGGCGTCGCCCTGCCCGCCGTCGTCGCGGCGCCGACCGCGTACGCGGTCACCGTCAGCAGCACCACCACGCTCGACGACGGCCGGCTGGCCCTGCGCGGCCTGCCCGTCAACGCGCTCTGGGTGAAGGTGAGCGTGCTCGCCTCCACCGCCCCGGACGCCGCCGTGCTCGCGTCGACCGACGCGCTCTCCGCCTCCGGCTACGACACCTGGACCACCGACGAGACGGTCAGGCTCCCCGAGGGCACCGCCCTCGGCGACTACCCGGTCGCCGTCGACTACCGGCTGCCGAACGGCGTCGTCGAGCACTGGACCGGCGGCTCGTACGGCTACAAGCTGCACACCGGTGTCACCAAGGTCGCCTTCGACCGCACGACCACCAGCTACGACCAGCGCGACGTCGTCCTCTCCGGCACGGCCACCACCTGGAACCCGGCGACCGGTGAGCGCACCCCGGCCGCCGCCGGCACCACGGTGAAGGTCACGTTCGACCTGAAGGACGCCTTCGCCCAGGCGAGGACCGCCACCGCCACGGCCACCACCGCCGCCGACGGCACCTTCTCGCTCCCGTACACCCCGGACGCCGAGATCTCCGGCGGCAGGGCCGAGGTCCAGCCCGCCACGCCCGACGTCGACCCGGACGACGCCCGCAAGCTGCCCGCCGTCGGCGTGGAGCGGCTGACCTACCGGATCACCTCGGACCTCGCGAAGTACCGCGTCAACGCGGGCACCGACGTCCAGGTCACCGGCCGCGCCGAGCGCCTGACGGCCGACGGCTGGCAGAGCTTCGGCGGCGCCCCGGTGGTCTCCACCGGCACCGAGCCGCACAGCTGGGACACCAGCCTGGTCGACGCGATCGGCTCCGGCACGACGGCGGCCGACGGCTCCTTCTCGTACCCGGTCCGGCCCCGCTACTCGACCACCGGCGTCTACACCAGCCTGCGTCCCTCCGTGTACTTCGGCGAGGGCGCCGGCCGGACGTACGACAAGGCCGCCATCGCGGTCCCGCAGCAGTTCGCGTTCACCAACGCCCGCACGACGCTCGACGAGTTCGGCAAGGTCACCGCCACCGGCAGCCTCGGCAACGGCACCGTCAGCTGCGGCGCGCGCGGCGACTGGCTCACGCTCCAGGCCTCGCTCGACAACGGGCGCACCTGGACCGTCCTCAAGGGCGCCTTCGCCTCCGACTGGTGCTCGTACACCATCTCGACCTGGGGCTACACCAACGCCCTCTACCGCGTCTGGCACGCCGAGTCGGACCGCTTCGTCGCCAAGCCGAGCACCAACGTCCGCCTGGCCCGCACGCCCACCCGGATCATCAACTTCGTCATCAGCCCGAGCCGGCCGCGCACCAACGGCAAGATGACCGTCAAGGGCACGGTGCAGCAGAGGGTCAACGGCGTGTGGAAGGCGCTGCCCGGCGCGCGCGTGACGCTGGTCTACAAGCCCAAGGGCGACCGGCAGTGGTACTGGGTGAAGAAGGACGTCCCGACGAACACGTACGGCAACTTCAGCTTCAGCACCACCAACTACGGCGACGGCACCTGGGGCCTGTACCTGCAGTCCAAGGCCGGCTTCTTCTACAGCGAGTCGAAGGACATCTACGTTGATGCGCTCTGACCTCCGCCGGCGCTCCGAGCTCCGCCGGATCTCCGCCGTCTCGCTCGTCACGGCGCTCGCGCTCGGCGCCGCCGCGACTCCGGCCCTCGCCGAGGACCCGGCCCCGGCGCCCACCGTCGGCATCGGCCGCGCCGTCACCAACGACGCCCAGCGCGGCAGCTTCCGCGTGACGGCCTGGACGGACGCGCCGCAGGCCACCGTCACCGAGGTGTCCGCCAAGGTCCGGCAGGGCGACACCGTCCTCGCCGACATCCCGAAGCTGGTCCCGAACCCGCAGAGCCCGGGCAGCTTCGTCGTCCCCGACGAGGCCACGCTCAAGCTCACCGAGGACGGCGGCACCATCCCGGACCTCGGCACGTACACGATCGACGTGACCGCCACCGACTCGCTCGGCCACGCCGTCACCCGGCCGAACGCGGGCACGCTCGACTTCACGCTGCGCCCGGTGCTCTGGCCGTTCACGATCAAGTCCGCCACCTGGGAGGACCCCAACTGGCGGCCGCAGGGCAAGGTGTACGGCATCCAGCCCGGCTCCGGCGACGAGGTGCCGCTGTCCGGCCGCACCGTCTCGTACCAGCAGGGCGGCCCGGACGGCGAGCCGGCCGGCAGCGCCGTCTCCGACGCCGAGGGCAACTTCGCGGGCGAGCCGATCCCGGCGACCGGCAGCTACGCGTGGCTCTACGCCACCTACAGCGAGAACAGCGCCACCGTCCACGGCAGCACCAACCAGTGGACCTCCGGTCAGGCGTCGGCCAAGCCGATGACGCTCACCGCCGCCGCCGACCGGGCGCGCGCGGCGAGCGGCCAGACCGTCACGATCAGCGGCCGGCTCACCGACCCGGCGGCGAACGGCGCCCCGATCCCGAACGAGCCGATCAAGGCGCGCCTCGGCGGCGGTCTGCCCAGGACCGTGAACACCGACGCCGACGGCCGCTTCTCCGTGCGGCTCGTCGCCGCGCCCACCCGGAACGGCGAGGGCTGGTCGATCGAGCCGGCCACCCCGTTCCAGGGCTTCGGCTACCCGCACGGCCCGCTCGCGCTGCCGCAGGACTCGCGCACCACCGTCCTCGGCTACCGGCTCGGCGCCGACGCCAGGCTCTCGGTGTACGGCGAGCTCCGCTCCCCGTACGAGTGGTGGAACGGCACCTCGTCCCAGCAGACCACCGATCTGGAGTGGTCCCCGGACGGGCGGACCGGCTGGCGCAGGATCGGCTCGACGAACTACTACTCCAGCCCGCGCGTGGCGTTCGGCGTCGCCGTGTGGACCCGGGGCGGCTGGTTCCGGCTGCACCACCTGGAGTCGGACTACTACGCGGACTCCGTCAGCAAGCCGTTCTACGTCACCCGCACCGCCACCCGGATCATCGGCGTCAACGCCAACCCCGAACCGGTGCGCAAGGGCGCGGCCATGACCGTGACCGGCACGCTCCAGCAGGCGGTCGGCGGCGTGTGGAAGGGATACGGGAACGCTCCCGTGACCCTGTGGTTCCAGGCGCGCGGCTCCACGGCGTGGAAGCAGCTGGCGACCGGCCGCACCGCGGCGAACGGCGCCGTGACCTTCCGGACGACGGCGACGGTGGACGGTTCGTACACCATCCGGCACAGCGGTGACGGCACGCACTTCAACGCGCCGGCCGCGTACAACGACTACGTCGACGTGCGCTGACCGACGGCCCGGCAAAGCCCGAGGGCGGCACCCCCAGTGGGGGTGCCGCCCTCGGTCGCGTTCAGCGATGAAGCGATGAAGCCGTGAACGTCCGATCCGTCAGGATCAGAAGTCCATGTCACCGCCCGGCATGCCGCCGCCGGCCGGCGCGGCGGCCTTCTCCGGCTTGTCGGCGATGACGGCCTCGGTGGTGAGGAACAGGGCCGCGATGGAGGACGCGTTCTGCAGCGCGGAACGGGTCACCTTGGCGGGGTCGATGATGCCCTCGGCGATCATGTCGACGTACTCACCGGTCGCGGCGTTCAGGCCGTGGCCGACGGGCAGGTTGCGCACCTTCTCGACGATGACGCCGCCCTCGAGACCACCGTTGACGGCGATCTGCTTCAGCGGGGCCTCCAGGGCCAGCTTGACGATGTTGGCACCGGTGGCCTCGTCGCCGTCCAGCTCCAGCTTCTCGAAGACCGCGGAGGCCTGCAGCAGGGCCACGCCACCACCGGCGACGATGCCCTCCTCGACGGCGGCCTTCGCGTTGCG
The DNA here is from genome assembly GCF_053605265.1 of Streptomyces sp. NPDC003943. Classification (NCBI taxonomy): domain Bacteria; kingdom Bacillati; phylum Actinomycetota; class Actinomycetes; order Kitasatosporales; family Streptomycetaceae; genus Streptomyces; species Streptomyces sp. NPDC003943. The sequence goes on from NZ_JBSGIW010000027.1 coordinate 36,257, forward strand.
GACGGCGTCCTCGATGCGGTGCTTGCGCTCCTTGAGCTCGACCTCGGTCGCGGCACCGGCCTTGATGACGGCGACGCCACCGGCGAGCTTCGCCAGGCGCTCCTGGAGCTTCTCGCGGTCGTAGTCCGAGTCGGAGTTCTCGATCTCGGCGCGGATCTGGTTCACGCGGCCCGCGACCTGCTCGCTGTCACCGGCACCGTCGACGATGGTCGTCTCGTCCTTGGTGATGACGACCTTGCGGGCGCGGCCCAGGAGGTCGAGACCGGCGTTCTCCAGCTTGAGGCCGACCTCCTCGGAGATGACCGTGCCGCCGGTGAGGATGGCGATGTCGTTCAGCATGGCCTTGCGACGGTCGCCGAAGCCCGGAGCCTTGACCGCGACGGACTTGAAGGTGCCGCGGATCTTGTTGACGACCAGGGTCGACAGGGCCTCGCCCTCGACGTCCTCGGCGATGATCAGCAGCGGCTTGCCCGACTGCATGACCTTCTCCAGGAGCGGGAGCAGGTCCTTCACGGAGGAGATCTTGGAGTTGACGATGAGGATGTACGGGTCCTCGAGCGCGGCCTCCATGCGCTCCATGTCGGTCGCGAAGTACGCCGAGATGTAGCCCTTGTCGAAGCGCATACCCTCGGTGAGCTCCAGCTCCAGACCGAAGGTCTGGGACTCCTCGACGGTGATGACGCCTTCCTTGCCGACCTTGTCCATGGCCTCGGCGATGAGCTCGCCGATCTGGGTGTCGGCGGCGGAGATGGAGGCGGTGGAGGCGATCTGCTCCTTCGTCTCGACCTCCTTCGCCTGGTCGAGCAGCGCACCGGAGACGGCCTCGACGGCCTTCTCGATGCCGCGCTTGAGGGCCATCGGGTTGGCACCCGCGGCGACGTTGCGCAGGCCCTCACGGACCAGGGCCTGGGCGAGAACGGTGGCGGTGGTCGTACCGTCGCCGGCGACGTCGTCCGTCTTCTTGGCGACTTCCTTGACCAGCTCGGCGCCGATCTTCTCGTACGGGTCCTCGAGCTCGATCTCCTTGGCGATGGAGACACCATCGTTGGTGATCGTGGGGGCGCCCCACTTCTTCTCGAGGACGACGTTGCGGCCCTTGGGGCCGAGGGTGACCTTGACGGCGTCAGCGAGCTGGTTCATGCCGCGCTCGAGACCGCGCCGGGCCTCCTCGTCGAACGCGATGATCTTGGCCATGTGAAGTGGTCCTCCCGGACATGGGGTGGATAACGCTCCAGGACCGCGCCGACGCCCGCGACGGACGGCCGGCGCGTCCTCGTGGTTCCTTGCCCCACGCGGTCGGCGGCCTCGTCTGCCCGATCCTCGTAAGCACTCTCAGCGTGAGAGTGCTAACGCCAATGATTAGCACTCGCCCCATGCGAGTGCAAGCGACTACGGAGGATCGACCACCTCTCGGGCGCACGACCGGCGCTCCCGATCCCGTACGCGCACCCGTACACGTAACCCGTACGCGCCCGCGCACGCGCGAGGGGCCCGCATCCCGGTCAGGATGCGGGCCCCTCGACGGAAGTGCGTCGGTGGCCGATCGCGCCGCGCTCAGGCGGTGGCGAGCTTGACCATGTCCGCCTGCGGACCCTTCTGGCCCTGCGAGATCTCGAACTCGACCCGCTGCCCTTCTTCAAGGGTGCGGTAGCCGTCCATCTGGATCGCGCTGTAGTGGACGAAAACATCCGCACCACCGTCGACCGCGATGAAGCCGTAGCCCTTCTCCGCGTTGAACCACTTGACGGTGCCCTGAGCCATGCCTAACTCCCCTATTACTGGCCCTTGCGCGGATCCGCACTTCGCGGACCCGGGTCAGACCCTGCGCCGGAACGCGTCGACCGCGGCTGAATGTATCTGCCCAACTGCCCTCTGCAACAGGTCAATCGGACGAGAATTCTGGGCACGCCGGAAAGGGGAATTGGGGAGATTACGCTGAATTCCGGGGCAAGTCGGGCCCGGCAAAGTGCGCAGAAGGTACACAAGGCACGGGCACTTTGGCTGCTTCTTGTCGTGCCGAGGCGCATTCTCATATGCGTCTGGCATGCGCAGCGGAGGGGACTTCCCCAACTCTACCGCGCTCAACCATGCAGAATTGCCCCTTCCGCTTCTTGCTGCGGAAGGGGCAATTCAGGGAACTTCGGTACCCGCGGGTAGGACCGCGGGTAAGGCTCAGCAGCCGCCGGCCCTGTGTTGAAGGTCAGCCGCCGGCGACGGCCGGAATGATGGAGACGCCGGCACCGTCCGGCGTGGCCGTCTCCAGACCCTGCTCGAATCGCACGTCGTCGTCGTTCACGTACACGTTGACGAAGCGACGCAGCTTGCCCTGGTCGTCGAGGACGCGGGCGGCGATGCCCGCGTGGTTCTTCTCCAGGTCGGCGATGACCTCGGCGAGGGTCGCGCCCTCGGCGGCGACCTCGGACTGGCCGCCGGTGTAGGTGCGGAGGATGGTGGGGATGCGGACGTTCACGGCCATGTCGGTGCGTGCCTTTCTCGGAGCGGTCAGTGGGCCAGGCCGGCGTCGCGGAACGCGTCGAGGCTCGGGCGGATGGTGGCGGTCGCCTGAGAGGTGTCGGCCACGGCGTCCAGGGTCTTGAGTCCGTCACCGGTGTTGAGGACGACGGTGGTCTTCGACGGGTCGATGACGCCGTTCTCGACGAGCTTCCGCGTCACGCCGACGGTCACGCCGCCCGCGGTCTCGGCGAAGACGCCCTCGGTGCGGGCGAGCAGCTTGATGGCGTCGACGATCTGCTCGTCGTTGACGTCCTCCACGGCGCCGCCGGTCCGGCGGGCGATGTCGAGCACGTACGGGCCGTCGGCCGGGTTGCCGATGGCGAGCGACTTGGCGATGGTGTTCGGCTTCTGGGGCCGCACGACGTCGTGGCCGGCCTTGAAGGCGGCGGAGACCGGGGAGCAGCCCTCGGCCTGGGCGCCGAAGATCTTGTACGGCTTGTCCTCGACCAGGCCCAGCTTGATGAGCTCCTGCAGACCCTTGTCGATCTTGGTGAGCTGGGAGCCGGAGGCGATCGGGATGACCAGCTGGTCCGGGATGACCCAGCCGAGCTGCTCGCAGATCTCGTACGCCAGCGTCTTGGAGCCCTCGCCGTAGTACGGGCGGAGGTTGACGTTGACGAAGCCCCAGCCCTCGCCGAGCGGGTCGCCGATGAGCTCCGAGCAGAAGCGGTTGACGTCGTCGTAGTTGCCCTCGATGGCGACGAGGTCGCCGCCGTAGACGCCGGCCATGACGACCTTGCCCTGCTCCAGGTCGTGCGGGATGAACACGCAGGAGCGGAAGCCGGCCCGGGCGGCGGCGGCGCCGACGGCGCCGGCCAGGTTGCCGGTGGAGGAGCAGGAGAGGGTGGTGAAGCCGAAGGCGCGGGCGGCCTCGATGGCCTGGGCGACGACCCGGTCCTTGAAGGAGTGGGTCGGGTTGCCGGAGTCGTCCTTGACGAACAGCTTGCCGGGCTCGACACCGAGCTCGCGGGCCAGGTTGTCGGCCTGGACGAGCGGGGTCCAGCCGGGGTTCAGGTTCGGCTTCTCGGCGACGTCGGCCGGGACGGGCAGGAGCGGGGCGTAGCGCCAGACGTTGGCCGGGCCGGCCTCGATGCGCTTGCGCAGCTCCTCGGGGTCGCCGGTCGGCAGGTCGTAGGCCACTTCGAGGGGGCCGAAGCACAGCTCGCAGGCGAAGATCGGGCCGAGCGGGAAGGTCTCACCGCATTCGCGACAGGAGAGCCCGGACGCGGGACCGAGGTCGACGGAGGTGGTCGCGGATGCGACGGTCTGAACAGCCATGGAGGCGAGGCCCTTTCTCCTCATCTTCCTCATGACGCATTTCGCCATGAGACGGATTTGGCACCTTCCCTAGCCGGGGGCCTCGCTGGAGGACGAGACAAACCGACTGGAGGGTTGCCGGGGCTTCAACGGGCCGTATCCCTCTGCCCCTCTGGATGAGCGGTATTCGATTGTGGAACGCGGTCGGCACCCCGACATGCATCGGGCATCCGCGTTGTTCAAGACTGTAACCGAAGCCTTCGGAGCCTGAGAGGGTCGTCCGATCCGCGAGATGGAGATCACCTTGCTGGAAGAAGTGGAGCGCTGGCTCGCCCGGCGGTCCTGGTCCGTGGCCGACCGTCCGCTGGAGCGGATCCTCGCCGCCAAGCGCGGTACGAAGGTCAGCGTGGTGCTGCCCGCGCTGAACGAGGAGGCCACGGTCGGCACGATCGTCTCGGTGATCCGCCGCGAGCTGATGACGGAGGCGGTGCCGCTGGTGGACGAGCTGGTGGTGGTCGACTCGGGCTCCACCGACCGTACGGCCCAGGTCGCCGCGGCGGCCGGCGCGCGGGTGGTGGCGCGCGACGCGATCCTGCCCCGGATACCGGCGCTGCCGGGCAAGGGCGAGGTCCTGTGGCGGTCACTGATGGTGACGAGCGGGGACGTGGTCTGCTTCGTGGACGCGGACCTGAGGGACTTCTCGGCGGACTTCGTCTCCGGCATCGTCGGGCCGCTCCTGACCGACCCGGACGTGGACTTCGTGAAGGCGATGTACGACCGCCCGCTCGGCGACGCCCCAGGTCAGGGCGGTCGGGTGACGGAGCTGGTGGCGCGCCCGCTGCTCAATCTGCACTGGCCGCAGCTCGCCGGGTTCGTCCAGCCGCTGGGCGGCGAGTACGCGGCACGCCGCTCGCTGCTCGAACGCCTGCCGTTCCCGGTCGGTTACGGAGTGGAGCTGGGTCTGCTCGTGGACGCGCTGCACACCGTGGGCCTCGACGCGCTCGCACAGGTGGACGTAGGGGTGCGCAAGCACCGCCACCAGGACGGCCAGGCGCTGGGCCGGATGGCGGCGGCGATCTACCGCACGGCGCAGCTGCGGCTGTCGCGCGGGCACCTCGTACGGCCGCGGCTCACCCAGTTCGAGCGGGCCGAGGAGGGGTTCACGCCTCACACCTACGAGGTGGACACGGAGGAGCGGCCGCCGATGGTCGAGGTGGCGGAGTACGCGGAGCGGCGCCGCGTGGCGTGACGGCGTGGCGCGCCGCACGCGCCGGCGGCATGACGGCCGCCGTCTCGATCCGTGAGCCGGCCGTCTCGAAATCGTCCTGTCTGGAATCCGTACGTTTGAGCGTTTACGGGACGGGCTAGGTTCGCCGTATGGCTTCTGTCCTCGTGGCATCGAACCGCGGCCCGGTCTCGTACACCGTCCGCCCCGACGGCTCACTGGACACCCGGCGGGGCGGTGGCGGCCTCGTGTCGGGCCTCAGCGCGGTGTCGTCGGGCGTGTGGGTGTGCGCGGCGCTCGGCGAGGGGGACCGCGAGGCGGTGCGGCGCGGGGTGGCCGAGCCGGGCGTGCGGATGCTGGACATCGACCCGGAGGTGTACTCCGACGCCTACAACGGCATCGCGAACTCGGTGCTGTGGTTCCTCCACCACCACCTCTACGAGATCCCGCGCGAGCCCGTCTTCGACGCCGCCTTCCGGCGCCGCTGGGAGTCCTACCGCGCCTACAACCGGGCCTTCGCCGAGGCGCTCGCGGAGGCGGCGGACGAGGGCGCGGCGGTCCTGGTGCAGGACTACCACCTGGCGCTCGTGCCGGGGCAGCTGCGGGAGCTCCGCCCCGACCTGCGGATCGGGCACTTCACGCACACCCCGTGGGCGCACCCGCACTATCTGCGGATGCTGCCGGAGGACATCCACGAGGAGCTGGTCGCGGGCATGCTCGGCGCCGACGAGGTCGGCTTCCACACCCGGGCCTGGGCGGACGCCTTCCTCGCCGATCCGCGCGTGGCGCGCTCGATCGGCGAGACCCGGGTCCGTACGCATCCGCTCGGCGTGGACGGCGACGACCTGCGCGCGCTCGCGCGCCGGCCCGAGGTCGACGAGCGGCTGGCCCGGCTCCGGGAGGAGGTGGGCGCGGACCGGAAGACGATCGTCCGTGTCGACCGCACCGAGCTGTCCAAGAACATCGTGCGCGGCCTGCTCGCCTACCGCGAGCTGCTCACCACCCGCCCCGAATGGCGCGGCCGCGTCGTCCACCTCGCCTCCGCCTACCCGTCCCGCCAGGACCTGGAGGTCTACCGCTCCTACACCGCCTCGGTCACCGAACTCGCCGAGGCGGTCAACGCCGAGTTCGGCACGGCCGACTGGCAGCCCGTCCTCCTCTCCGTCCAGGACGACTTCACCCGCTCCCTCGCCGCCTACCGCCTCGCCGACGTCGCCCTGGTCAACCCCGTCCGCGACGGCATGAACCTGGTCGCCAAGGAGATCCCGGTCGTCTCCGACGCGGGCTGCGCCCTGGTCCTCTCCCGCGAGGCCGGCGCGTACGAGGAGCTGCGCGCCGACGCCCTCACGATCAACCCGTACGACGTGACGGAGACGGCCGACGCCCTGCACGAGGCCCTCTCGATGCCGGCGCCGGACCGCGCGGACCGCACGAAGCGGCTCGCCGCGGCGGCGACGGCGCTGCCGCCGCGGCAGTGGTTCCTGAACCAGCTGGACGCGCTGCGGGGGCGGTAGGGCGGTCGGGCGATCGACGGGGCCCGAACGGGCGTGCCGACCGCGTGGCTGACGGGATGCCCGGCGAGCCCGTGGTGCCCTGGCGCCGGGGGACCCCGTCGAAAGGACTTCCATGCGTACTGCTCCGCCGAGACGCGGGCTGGGAGCGGCAGCAGCCGTCGCCCTCACCTGCGCCACCGCGCTGACCTGCGTCGGCACGGCCCAGGCCGCGACGCCGAAGGACAAGGACCGGCACGAGGCGGTCGACGTCAGGCTCACCGCGCACGGCATCGAGGCGCCCGACGCCGCCGAGGGCGGACTCGTCCACTTCCACATCAGCACCGACGACCCACAGGGCCGCCAGCTCCAGGTCTTCCGTCCGCACAAGGGCGTGTCGGTGGACAAGGTGCTCGCCGACCTGACCAAGGCGATCGACGAGACCGACCCGGCGAACGCGGCGGCCGGCATCAACGCGTTCAACGCCGACGCGGAGGCGCTGGGCGGCGGTTTCGCGTCGCCGAAGGTTCCGGTCGACGTCACCGAGCCGATCTCGGACGGCACCGTCTACCTGCTCGACTTCGGCGCCTTCCTCGCCGACCCCGCGCACCCCGTCCTCAAGTCCCTCGAGCTGTGCGACGGAGACAAGGACAAGGGTCTGGCGCCCTTCCCCAAGGGCATCGTGATCACCGAGGAGCAGGCCGCGGGCCCGCGCTTCAAGACCGAGGACCTGAACCGGGCCGGCGCTCCGATCCTGGTGCACAACGGGTCCGACGAGATCCACGAGATGGAGATCCAGCCGGTCAAGCCGGGCACCACGGACGCCGACGTCCAGGCCTACTTCGACGCGATCGCCCACGGCCAGCAGCCGCCGCCGTCCCCGTTCACCGGCGCGCCCAGCGGCCTGGGGGCCATCTCGCCCGACCACACCGCCATCGTCCAGGCGAAGGACCTGCCGGCCGGCACCTACGTCCTGCTCTGCTTCGTCCCGGACGACGAGGCCGGCATCCCGCACGCCTTCGAGGGCATGCACAAGGTGGTCAAGCTGAGCTGACCCGCCCGACCGACGCACTCCCGACCGCCCGCCCCGGCCAGGTCCCACCGGACCGGCGGGGCGGGCGGCGCTCGTCGCGACCCTGCCCCACCCCTCCCCCCGCCCCTGTATCGGGACCGGACATTCCTCGGGGTCGCCCTCTCCTCACGGGCCGTCACTCCGTGCCAGACTCTGCGCCGATCGTTCCCCCAGGCGATCCGTAACCCCCTGAACGGCTTACGGAAGGATCGCGTACGTGAAAAAGATTGTCGTGGGCATGACCCTAGGGTCGGCGCTCACCGCCCTCCTCGCCGCGGGGCTCACCCCCGCCGCCGCGCAGGAGGCCCGGGACCCGGCCACCGGCCCCGCCGCCGCCCCCGCGGCGCGGCCGGACAACCGGCCCGGACCGCTCACGAGGCAGCGCACCCAGCTGCGCGAGAAGGCGATCGACCTGATCGCCAAGGGCAAGGCGAAGGCGAACGCCAAGGGAGTCGTCCAGGTCGCGCCCGGAAAGTTCGTCGAGACGACGACCACCACCGCCGTCCGCCAGGAGAAGATCTTCACGATCCTCTCCGAGTTCGGCGACCAGAGCGCCGGCAAGTACGGCACGGTCCCCGGCCCGCTGCACAACCGGATCCCGCAGCCGGACCGCACCACCGACAACTCCAACGCCTGGACGGCCGACTTCTCCAAGGCGTACTACGAGAACAGGTTCAACGGCTCCGGCGAGTCGATGAAGACCTACTACGAGAACCTGTCCAACGGGCGCTACTCGGTGGGCAACACCGTCGAGGACTGGGTCAAGGTCCCCTACAACGAGTCCTACTACGGCGACAACGCCGTCGAGGACAAGGGCGGCTCCTGGGCCTTCATCCAGGACACCGGCGACGCCTGGTGGAACGCCCAGCTCGCGGCCGGCAAGACGCCCGCCGAGATCGACGCGTACCTCGCCCAGTTCGACGTCTGGGACCGCAACGACTACGACCACGACGGCAACTTCGACGAGCCCGACGGCTACATCGACCACTTCCAGGCCGTCCACGCCGGCATGGGCGAGGACGCCGGCGGCGGCGCGCAGGGCGAGGACGCCATCTGGTCGCACCGCTGGTACGTCAACGGCGACGCCTACGGCCTGACCGGCCCCGACGTCTCCGGCAGCCAGAACAAGCAGGGCGGCGCCCGCATCGGACAGTCGAAGTACTGGCTCGGCGACTACACCACCGAGGGCGAGAACGGCGGACTCGGCGTCTTCTGCCACGAGTTCGGCCACGACCTCGGCCTGCCGGACTACTACGACACCGACGGCGGCGAGAACTCCACCGCCTTCTGGACCCTCATGAGCTCCGGCTCCTGGCTCAGCCACGGCGCCGCCGCGAACGAGGGCATCGGCACCCACCCGGGCCTGATGGGCGCCGAGGAGAAGCTGTTCCTCGGCTGGCTGGACTACGCCGACGCGCCGCTCGGCGCCTCCGGCACGTACACCCTGAACCCCGCCCAGCTGCAGGTCACCGGCAAGAAGCAGGCCCTCCGGGTCGCGCTCCCCGACAAGACCAGCAGCACCGTCTACGCGACGCCCGCCTCGGGCACGCACGCCTGGTGGACCGGCTCGGCCGACGGCCTCAACCAGTCCCTCACCCGCTCGGTGCCCGCCGCCCCGCGCGTGACCGTCAAGGCGAGCGCCTGGTACGAGATCGAGGCCGACTTCGACTACCTCTTCGCCGAGTACTCCCTCGACGGCGGCGCCACCTGGCAGCGCGCCGGCGCGTCCGTCTCCGGCTCCTCCGGCGGCAAGTGGACCACCCTGCGCTACTCCTACGACGCCCAGGGCAAGCCGTCCCTCTTCCGCTTCCGCTACCAGAGCGACGGCGGCGTGCACTTCGCGGGCTCGTTCCTCGACGACCTCACGCTGTCCTCCGGCGGCACCACGCTGCTGACCGACGACGTCGAACAGGGCGCGAACGGCTGGACCGCGCAGGGCCTGTGGAAGATCTCCACCGGCACCGAGACGGCCACCTCGCCGCGCTACTACCTGGTGGAGAACCGCGAGTACGTCGGCAGCGACAAGCTGCTCGCCGAGGGCCCGTACCAGTTCAGCAAGGGCATCACCGCCCCCGACTGGGTGGAGTTCTTCAAGTACCAGAACGGCATGCTGGTCTGGTACGTCGACCGCTCCTACGACGACAACAACGTCAGCGCCCACCCGGGCGGCGGCGCGTCGATGGTCGTGGACGCCCGCCCGGCCCCGTTCCGCTACGACGACGGCACCGCGCCCAGCAACCGCCGCCAGCCCTTCGACGCCACCTTCGGCCTGGAGCCCACCGACGCCACCTGCCTCCACAAGGAGGTCCTGACCGGCAAGGGCGGCAACCAGACCGTCGAGACGAAGGCCGCCTGCGCCCCGTCCGTCCCCGGCATCCCGGTCTTCGACGACACCGACCCGAACGCCTACTACGACCCGACGGCCCCCCAGGCCAGCGTGAAGGTCGCGGGCCACGGCGTGAAGGTCACGGTCACCGGCGACGCGGGCGACGACCTGACGGTGAACGTGGTCAATCCGGCCTCCTGACGACACCGCTATGACGAGGGGCCCCGGACCGGGGCCCCTCTGTCATGCCGCCAGCTCGCGGGCCAGCCCCGCCAGGAACTCCACCACCGCCGCCGGCCCCGCCACCGTGAGGTCGGCGCGGTCGGCGAGGTCGGGGACGGCCCGGGCTTCGGCGGCGGAGCAGACGAGGAGGCCGGGGGTGCCGTCGGAGCGGAGCTTCTCCACGGCGGCGTAGGCGGGCAGGTCGCCGAGGTCGTCGCCCGCGTAGAGGACGGAGGAGGCGCCGATCTCGCGGACGTAGTCGGCGAGGGCGACGCCCTTGTCCATGCCCGGGGGGCGGAGCTCGAGGACCAGGCGGCCGGGTTCGAGGACGAGGCCGTGGGCGGCGGCGAGGTCGGCGAGGGGGCCCTTGAGGGCCTCGTAGGCGCCGTCGGGGTCGGCGGCGCGGCGGGTGTGGACGGCGACCGCGCGGCCCTTCTCCTCGATCCAGATGCCGGGCCAGGCGCCGAGCCGGTCGAGGTAGCCGGGCAGCTCGGCGCGGACCGTGGCGACGCCCGGGTGCGGGGCGGCGGCGTGGACGGTGCCGGTGACGGCGTCCCAGCGCTCGGCGCCGTAGTGGCCGAGGACGACCAGGTGCTCCAGGCCGGGGACGCCGGCGAAGCCCCCGTACCGTACGGCCACTCCGGCGGGCCGGCCGGTGATCACGGCGACGGCGGCCACCCGCGGGGCGAGGGCGGCGAGCGCGGGCACGGCGCCGGGGTGGGCGCGGGCGCGCTCGGGGTCGGGGACGATGTCGGCGAGCGTCCCGTCGAAGTCGAGTGCCACGACGGCCTTCTCGGGCCGCGCGAGGAGCGCGGCGAGTCCGTCGCGGCCGGCGGCTGTGGTCGGGTGCGGAGGGCTGCTGACCATGTTTCCGACCCTACCCAGGGATCCCCGTCCCGTCAGCGGGGCGAAGGGGCGAAGGCGCGGCCGGGCCGGGGCTCAGCGGCGCTCCGCGCGCTCGGCCCGCACCCGGCGCAGCCGGTTCACGGTCACCGGGTCGTGGGCGAGGGCGCGCGGGTCGTCGAGGAGGGCGTTGAGCAGCTGGTAGTAGCGGGTGGCGGAGAGGCCGAGCTGTTCGCGCACCGCCCGTTCCTTGGCGCCGGGGCCGGGCCAGGAGCGGCGCTCCATGGCCAGGACGGCCCGCTCCCGCTCCCCGAGCTCCCCGAGTTCACTGGTCATACTGACCAACTTATGCCGCGCCGTTCACTCCGCGCTCTCCGCCGTCGTGGCCTCGCGCGCGAGCCGGCCGAGGACCTCCGAGGGCTTGGCGTCCGGCTCGACCGCCTTGCCGATCCCGGCCTTGACGCTGCCGCTGACCTGCGCCCAGGAGGTCTTGCCGACGGGCGGCAGCTGGGAGTCGGGCAGCGCCTCCAGGAACTCGCGCAGGTCCTCGTGCTCCGGGTCGGACTGCATGGCGAGGGAGGCGGTGATGGTGGCGGGCAGCAGGTCGTTGTCGCCCGCGAAGCGCAGCACGTTCTCGTCGCTGAAGACGAAGTCGAGGAAGGCGCCGATCTCCTTGCGGTGGCCGTTCTGCTTGAAGCCCATGATCCAGTCGGCGACGCCCATGGTGGCCTTGGCCTTGCCGTCGCTGCCGGGCAGGGCGATCTTGCCGACCTTGACGCCCTGCTTCTCGGCCTCCTGCATGAGGGACGGGTGGCCGTTGAGCATGCCGACCTCGCCGCGCGCGAAGGCGGCGAAGGCCTCCTTGCGGTTGAGCTTGCCGGGGGCGACGGGGCCGGTGAGGCCTTCGGCGACGAGGTGGGTGCGCAGCCAGTCGAAGGTGCGGACGTTCGCCTCGGCGTCGAGCTTGTAGCGGTCGGTGCCGTCGGTGTAGCCGCCGCCCCCGCTGAGCAGCCACATCATGGTCTCGGCCTGGGCCTCCTCGGGGCCGAGCGGGAGCGCGAAGGGGTAGGTGACGCCCTTCTTCTTCAGCTTCCCGGCGGCGGTCGCGAGCTCGTCCCAGGTGGTCGGCGGCTCGTCGATGCCGGCCTTCTCGAACAGCTCCTTGTTGTAGAAGAGCAGCCGGGTGGAGGCGACGAAGGGCATGCCGTACTGGGTGCGCTTGTACTCGCCGGCGGAGACGAGCGGGGCGAGGAAGTTGGCCTGCACGGGGATGGAGAGCAGCTGGTCGGCGGCGTAGAGCTTGTCGGCGGCCGCGTAGTCGGCGTAGGCGCCGATCTGCGCGAGGTCGGGGGCCTGCCCGGCCTCGACCAGCTCGGCGACCTTGCGGTCGACGTCGTTCCAGGACTCGATCTGGACCTGGACCTTCACGCCGGGGTTCTTCGCCTCGAAGGCGGCGACGAGGCCGGCCCAGTACTTCCTGGTGGTGTCGCCGCCGGTCAGGTCGTAGTCGGCGGCCACCAGCTTGAGGGTGACGTCGCCGTCGCCGCCGGTGAGGCCGGAGCAGCCGGTGAGGCCGGCCGTCAGGCCGAGTGCTCCGGCCGCCGCGGCCAGTCCCAGGAATCGTCGCCGCTGCACAGCCGTAACCCACCCTTTGCTCATCGTCGAGGCAATGTTCGGCCGCAAGTTTCTCGCGGGTAGGCACCGGAGGTCTACACCACTTGCGTATCGCTTCTGCAACGCAGGGAGGAGCCGCCGCACGCTGCGGCCAGGGATTTGTATCCGCGCGCAACAATCCTCCACAGTGGACTAGACCTTTCGATCCCTACACGCGAGACTGTTCCCGTGAGACACGTCATCGCCCTCGATGTGGGCGGCACCGGCATGAAGGCCGCCCTCGTCGGGGCGGACGGCACCCTGCTCCACGAGGCGCGGCGGGCCACCGGACGCGAACGCGGCCCCGAGGCCGTCGTGGAGACGATCCTGGGCTTCGCCGAGGAGCTGCGCGCGCTGGGCCAGGAGCGGTACGGCCGGCCCGCCGCGGCCGCCGGCGTCGCCGTGCCCGGCATCGTCGACGCCGCGAACGGCATCGCCGTCTACGCCGCCAACCTCGGCTGGCGCGACGTCCCCATGCGCGCCCTGCTCAGCGAGCGCCTCGGCGGCATCCCCGTCGCCCTCGGCCACGACGTGCGCACCGGCGGCCTCGCCGAGGGCCGCATCGGCGCCGGCAACGGCGCCGACCGCTTCCTCTTCGTCCCCCTCGGCACCGGCATCGCGGGCGCCATCGGCATCGGCAGCGCCATCGAGGCCGGCGCCCACGGCTACGCCGGCGAGATCGGCCACATCGTGGTCCGCCCCGGCGGTACGGAGTGCGGCTGCGGCCAGCGCGGCTGCCTGGAGCGGTACGCCTCCGCCTCCGCCGTCTCGCTCGCCTGGGCCGCCGCCTCCGGCGACCCGGCCGCCGACGCCGCCGACTGCGCCAAGGCCGTCGAGTCCGGCGACCCGGCCGCCGTAAGGGTCTGGCAGGACGCCGTCGACGCCCTCGCCGACGGCCTGGTCACGGCCCTCACCCTGCTGGACCCCCGCACGCTCATCATCGGTGGCGGTCTCGCCGAAGCAGGGGAAACGTTGTTCACACCCCTTCGGGCCGCCGTGGAGGAGCGCGTCACGTTCCAGAAGCTGCCCGCCATCGTCCCGGCGGCCCTCGGGGACACCGCCGGATGCCTGGGCGCGGGCCTCCTCGCCTGGGACCTGATCGCCCACTCACCGGCCTCGTCCGCCGACTCGGAGGTATCCGCCTGATGGCCGTTTCCACAGTTCTCGCCGGGGCCCGCGTGGTGCTGCCGACCGGAGTCGTCGAGAACGGACGAGTGATCGTCGAGAACGGCCGCGTCGTGGATGGGGGTACCTCCCTGCTCGAGCGAAGCCGAGAGCTTGGGGGAGCCCCTGCCGAAGCCCCCACGGTCGACCTCTCCGGCCACTGGCTCGTGCCCGGCTTCGTCGACCTGCACAACCACGGCGGCGGCGGCGCGTCCTTCACCTCCGGCACCATCGACGAGGTCCTCCACGGCGTCCGCACCCACCGGCTGCACGGCACGACCACCGTCGTCGCCTCCTTCGTCACCGGCGACATGGACTTCCTCACCGCCCGCGCGGGCCTGCTCTCCGAGCTCGCCGAGCAGGGCGACATCGCCGGCATCCACTTCGAGGGCCCCTTCATCTCCCCGTGCCGCAAGGGCGCCCACGACGAGACCCTGCTGCGCGACCCCGAGCCGGCCGAGGTCCGCAAGCTCGTCGACGCGGCCCGCGGCCAGGCCCGCATGGTCACCCTCGCCACCGAACTGCCCGGCGGCCTCGACTCCGTACGGCTGCTCGCCGAGCACGGCGTGATCGCCGCGATCGGCCACACGGACGCCACGTACGAGCAGACGCGGGCGGCCATCGACGCCGGCGCCACCGTCGCCACCCACCTCTACAACGCGATGCCCGGCCTCGGCCACCGCGCGCCCGGCCCCGTCGCCGCGCTCCTGGAGGACGAGCGGGTCACCGTCGAGCTCATCAACGACGGCACCCACCTGCACCCGGCCGCCCTGGAGCTGGCCTTCCACCACGCCGGCCCGGAGCGCGTCGCCTTCATCACCGACGCCATGGACGCGGCCGGCTTCGGCGACGGCCGCTACATGCTCGGCCCGCTGGAGGTCGAGGTGAAGGACAGCGTGGCGCGACTCGTCGAGGGCGGCTCCATCGCGGGCTCCACCCTGACGCTCGACCGGGCGTTCAAGCGCGCGGTGACCATCGACGGACTGCCCGTCGAGTCCGTCGTCCAGGCCGTCTCCGCCAACCCGGCGAAGCTGCTCGGCATGTACGACCGGGTGGGCTCCCTGGAGGCCGGCAAGGACGCCGACATCGTCGTCCTCGACGCGGAGTTCGAGGTCAGGGGCGTGATGCGCAAGGGCGAGTGGCTGGTCGATCCCCGAGTGCGCTGAGGGGCCTCGGGGGTGTCCCCCCGGAAGGCACAGCGGCACGACGTGCGGCAGGTTGTCTCAAGGCGGTTGGTCCCGGGTCTGGGCCAACCGCCTTCTGTTTGGCATGATCGGGGCGCCAAGACAGCCGGTGAACAGCCGGGACGACACGACAGGGGTGGACCAGGTGATCCTCACAGTCACCCTCAACACGGCACTCGACCTCACCTACCGGGTGCCCGCCCTCGTCCCGCACGCCTCCCACCGCGTCACCCAGGTCATCGAACGCCCCGGCGGCAAGGGCCTGAACGTCGCCCGCGTGCTCGCCGCGCTCGGCCACGAGACCGTCGTCACCGGCTTCGCCGGCGGCCCCACCGGTGACGTGCTGCGCGGCCTGCTCGCCGCCACCGCCGCCGACCTGCCCGGCCGGGTCCGCGACGCCCTGGTGCCGACCCGCGGCGCCACCCGCCGCACCGTCGCCGTCGTCGACGCCGCCAGCGGCGACACCACCCAGCTCAACGAACCCGGCCCGGCCATCACCCCCGCCGAATGGGCCGCGTTCACCGCCCGCTTCACCGAACTCCTCGCCGGCGCCCGGGCGGTGGCCCTGTGCGGCAGCCTCCCGCCGGGCATCCACGTCGGCGCCTACGCCGAACTCGTCCGGCTCGCCCGCGCCGCCGGCGTCCCCGTACTGCTCGACACCAGCGGCGAACCGCTGCGCCGCGGCATCGCCGCCCGCCCCGACATCGTCAAGCCCAACGCCGAGGAACTCGCCCAGCTCACCGGCTCCCGCGAACCCCACCGCGCCACCCGCGACGCGCGCCGCCGCGGCGCCCACGCGGTCGTCACCTCGCTCGGCCCCGAGGGCCTGCTCGCCGCCACCCCCGACGGCCTCTGGCAGGCGGCCCCGCCCGCCCCCGTCCAGGGCAACCCGACCGGCGCGGGCGACTCGGCCGTCGCCGCGCTCCTCGCCGGTCTCGTCGACGGCGCCGACTGGCCCACCCGCCTCACCCACGCCGTCGCCCTGTCCGCGGCGACCGTACTCTCCCCGGTCGCGGGCGAGTTCGACGAGACGGCGTACGAGGCCCTGCTCCCCCGCGTCAGGCTGCACGAGCCGGCGACGGCGGCGTAGCCCGGTCGGCCGAGGACGACGAAGGCCCCGGAGGCGACGCGCGCCTCCGGGGCCTCAGGGCCTGATCCCGGCTCAGCCGGTGCGGATCTCCAGCCAGTCGAAGATCGCGTTGCACTGGTTGCCCTGCTCGCACGACAACTTGATCGTGTTCATGCCCTCCTTGAGGGTCACCGGCGCCCAGGTGGTCTGCCAGTTCTTCTCCAGGTTCGGGTCCGAGGAGTGGACGAAGTTCTTCAGGCCTATCGGGTTGCTGTTCGCCTCGTCGTTGACCGTCAGGGTCGCGTTCGCGTCCACGGCGGGAATCGCGTAGCGCACGTACAGCCGGTAGCTGCCGGCCGTCGTCACGTTCGCCTGCCAGGTCACCGAGGAGCCGATCGCGTTGAACCCGGTGACGTAGGCGCCGTCCGCGCCCTCCGCGCCCTTGATGTCCTTGGCGAGCGCCGCCGAACCGCCCAGCTTCAGCGTCGCCGCGTCCTGCTTCGGCAGCTCCTGCGGGGCCTGCGAGGAGGGGCTCGGGTCGGTCGAGGGGGACTCGGAGACCTGGGTCGGGGAGCCCGTCGGCGTGCCGTTCGCGCCCGTGGTGGCGTTCTCGTCACCGGTGTTGGTGATCACGGCCGCGGCGATGCCGATCACGACGACCGCGAGGACCGCCACCGCGCCGATGAGCAGGCCCTTGGTGTTGGGGCCGCGGCCGGAGCCACCGCGCCCGGCCGGGACCGGCGGTGTCGGACGGGTCGGGGAGCCGCCGGGGTAGGTCTCGGGGGCCGCGTACTGCGGGTGCGGCTGGCCGTAGCCGCCCGGCTGCTGCCCGTACGCCTGCTGCTGCGGCACGTGCGCCTGGGCGGCGTGCGCGTGGCCGCCGTACTGACGCTCGCCGACCGCGCGGACCTGGTTGTACGAGGTGCGGGGAACGCCCGGCTGTGCCGCCGGACCCGGGTAGCCGTAACCGCCGCCCTGAGGCGGCTGGGCTCCCGCCGCCTGTCCGTCCGCGTACAGATAACCGAACGGATCGTCGTCCTCGGGCGTCTTCGCGCCGTCGTTACCGGCAGCCATCCGGGTCTCACTCCTTTTCCCTGCTCGCCAGCCGTCGCCGACCGGCCGAGCCTACCTCGAACGGCCCTCCGGCCGGTCTGGTGGCGTGTGTACGAGCGGTGAACGAACCCGCGGCGCGGTGTTCGGCGGACTCTCAACCGGCCCTGCGGTGCACCTTCGAGCGCGACCGCTTCTCGATGTACATCCGCTGGTCGGCGCTGTTCAGGACCTCTTCCACCGTCATGCCGCACTCCGCCCAGCCGATGCCGAAGCTGGCCCCGACGCGCACGGCCCGCCCGTCCACCCGGATCGGCGGGATGATCGCGTTGCGCAGCCGCACGGCGAGGTCGGCGGCGTCGGCCGCGCCCAGGCCGTCGGCGAGGACGACGAACTCGTCGCCGCCGAGCCGGGCGACCGTGTCCCCGTCCCGTACGCCCGTGGTGAGCCGGCGGGCGACCTCGATGAGGACGGCGTCGCCGGTGTGGTGGCCGAAGCGGTCGTTGATCGACTTGAAGCCGTCGAGGTCGCAGAAGAGGACGGCGAGGCCCTTGGTCCCGTCGTCGACCTCGCCGCCGGTGGGGGCGACGGTGTGCACGTGGTGGTCGTACGCGCCGCCGGCGCCGCCGACCGGGGAGAAGCCGAAACCGTGCTCGTGGTCGTACCCGTAGTCCGTCCCGTAGTCGTTCCCGTACTCGGACCCGTGCTCGCCGTCGTGAGCGGGCTCGTACACGGCCTCGCGCGGTCCGGGGGCGGTGTCGCCCGCGCCGGCGAAGGGGCGCTCGCAGATCCGGGCGGAGAGCCGGGAGCGGAGCTCGGCGCTGTTGGGGAGGCCGGTGAGGGCGTCGTGCGAGGCGCGGTGGGCGAGCTGGAGCTCGTGCCGCTTGCGCTCCTCGATGTCCTCGACGTGGGTGAGGAGGAAGCGGGGGCCGTCGGCGGTGTCGGCGACGACGGAGTTGCGGAGGGACACCCAGACGTAGGTGCCGTCGCGGCGGGCGAGGCGCAGCTCGGCCCGGCCGCCCTCGGCGGAGGTGCGGAGCAGGGTGCCTATGTCCTCGGGGTGGACGAGGTCGGCGAAGCTGTAGCGGCGCATGACGGAGGCGGGGCGGCCGAGAAGCCGGCACAGGGCGTCGTTGGTGCGGAGGAGGCGGCCGTGCTGGTCGCCGCCCATCTCGGCGATGGCCATGCCGGAGGGCGCGTACTCGAACGCCTGCCGGAAGGACTCCTCGCTGGCCCGCAGGGCCTGCTGCTCGCGCTCCAGACGGATGAGGGCGCGCTGCATGTTGGAGCGCAGGCGCGCGTTGCTGATCGCGATGGCGGCCTGGGAGGCGTACATCTGGAGCGCCTCGCAGCCCCAGGGGCCGGGGTGGCGGCCGTTGCGCGGGCGGTCGACGGAGATGACGCCGAGCAGCTCGCGGCCGGAGCCCGCGCCGGAGCCTCCGGAGCCGCCCGGGTGGGAGGTGCGCACGCTGGGCGCGTACATCGGCGCGTAGAGCCGGTCGTGCGGGTGCCACTCGTCCTCGAAGCGGGGGGCGGGGCCCTCGGTGTGCCACTGCGGGACGTCGTCCTCGATGAGCACCCAGCCCTCGGTGTGCGGGATGAAGCGCAGGTCGCCCCACGCCTCGCCCATGGCGAGGCGGCGGTCCCAGGAGGCGCGGGAGCCGACCCGGCCGGTGATCAGGGCCTCGGCGGCGGGGCTGCCGGCGAACGCCGACACGACCAGGTCGCCGTCGGGGCGCACGAGGTTGACGCAGGCCAGCTCATAGTTGAGCCCGTTGACGATGCCGTCGGCGACGGCCTGCACGGTGTCCGCCAGGCTGCGGGCGGTGTTGAGGTCCGCCACGACCTGATGCAGCTGCCGCAGGGTCGCAAGACGGACGTACGGCTCCGACTCGGTCTCCATCGCTCGCTCTCCCCGAGACCTCGACAGCTGACTCCAGGGTTCTCATCGGCTCATCGGCTACGTGGTGCAGTGTTCCCGCCACTGAATCACAGCGAGCTGTGCACCCGGTACACAGGGTCAACAATTAGCGCCCTCTGTGACTCAAGTCACATGCCTCCACGGGGCCCCGGTCCTAGGACCCACGAGGGAACGCCGCTGGTCCCGGGGCCCGATGCGGCGGGCGTCCGGCCCGGACTAGCGTGCGAGTGTGCTGCAGAAGACGCCCATGCTCGGGGCCCCCACCGTCGACCTGGCCATCCCTCATGCTGAGGGGGTGAGCAACGACGCGTTCAAGGCCGCCATGGCCCGCCTCGCGGCGGGCGTCGTCCTGGTGACGGCCCACGACCCGGAGGACGGCCCGCACGGCGAGGACGTCGGCATGACCGCCACCGCCTTCCTGTCGGTCTCCCTCGACCCGCCGCTCGTCCTGGTCAGCCTGCGCAACGGCTCCCGCATGGACGACGTGTTGACCGAGGTGCCGGTCTGGGCGGTCTCGCTGCTCGCCGAGAGCCAGCGGCACGTCGCCGGCCGCTTCGCCATGAAGGGCCGGGTCAGCGACCGGCTGCTCTTCGCCGACGTGCCGTACACCCGCGGCCCGCACAGCAACGCGCCCCTGATGGGCGGCGCGCTCGCCACCCTCGAATGCCGTACGGAGAGCCGCGTCGTCGCCGGCGACCACACCCTCGTCATCGGCCGCGTGCTCGCCACGACGCTGCCGTCGGCGGAGGGCAGTCCCCTGACGTACTTCAAGGGCCGCTACCGGACGCTGGGCTGACCGACGCGCCCCTGCGGGGCCGGGCGCTCCGTCAGCCCCAGTCCTTCGCCTGGCGCCCGCGCTTCGTCTCCGCCCGCTGCTTCTTCTCCCGCAGCCGCCGCTCGTTGATGCCGCGCGGGATCTTCGTCGGGCGGCGCGGCTTCGGGGGCGGGGCGGTGGCCTCGGCGAGCAGCGCGGCGAGACGCACGGCGGCGGTCTCGCGGTTGCGCCACTGGGAGCGGTGCTCGGAGGCGCGGACGGTGACGACACCGTTCACCAGGCGGCCGGCGAGCCGCTCCAGGGCGCGCGCCTTCCACACCTCGGGCAGGGCGTCCGTCGCCGCCAGGTCGAAGCTCAGCTCCACCTTCGAGTCGGAGGTGTTGACGTGCTGGCCGCCGGGCCCGGACGACCGCGAGAAACGCCACAGGAGCTCGGCCTCGGGAAGCGAGACGGAGCCGCGGATCGGATAGGGACCGGACATGTCATCCATGTTCCCCGGACCCCGCCGGTGCGTCACTCTGTTTTCGCACGGGACCCGCCGTGGGAACCGCCCCGCCGCACCGTGCGTTATGGCAGGCGACGGCATCTCGCGGTGCCGACCGCAGTGCCGAAGAAACCTCAGAAAGGGACTTCCCATGGCTGTAAGCCTCTCCAAGGGCGGCAACGTCTCCCTGACCAAGGAGGCCCCGGGCCTCACCGCCGTCACCGTGGGCCTCGGCTGGGACGTCCGTACGACCACGGGCACCGACTTCGACCTCGACGCCTCCGCCATCGGCGTCGACGCCACCGGCAAGGTCGTCTCCGACGGCCACTTCGTCTTCTTCAACAACAAGTCGACGCCGGACCAGACCATCGTCCACACCGGTGACAACCGCACCGGCGAGGGCGGCGGCGACGACGAGCAGATCAACGTCAACCTGGCGGGCCTCCCGGCCGGCGTCGACAAGATCGTCTTCCCGGTCTCCATCTACGACGCGGTCAACCGCGCGCAGAACTTCGGCCAGGTCCGCAACGCGTACATCCGCATCGTCAACCAGGCCGGCGGCGCCGAGATCGCCCGCTACGACCTGTCGGAGGACGCCGCCGTCGAGACCGCCATGGTCTTCGGCGAGCTGTACCGCAACGGTGCCGAGTGGAAGTTCCGCGCGGTCGGCCAGGGTTACGCCTCCGGCCTGGAGGGCATCGCCCGCGACTTCGGCGTCAACATCTGACGTACGGCCGGCAGGTCACGCGACAGAGCCCCGGCCCGTCCGGGGCTCTACGCTTTCCCGGTGATCGTCGAACCCCTGTCCGCGAAGGACCCGCGCGACATCCCCGGCCCGCTGCTCACCGAACTCACCGGCCTCTACGCCTCCAACCACGAGTTCCAGCAGCTCAGCGGCGACTTCCCGGACCCCGGCCACATCACCCCCGAGCAGGTCGCCGCTGCCCTCGCCGACGAGCTCGCGCAGCCCACCGCCGAGGTGCTGCTCGCCCGCTCCGAGGGCCGCCTGGTCGCCGTCGCGGTCACCCTCGGCCGGCACCCCGACCCGGTCCAGGCGGACCCGTGGCTCGGCCTGTTGATGGTGCACGCCGAGGAGCAGCGCGCCGGGTACGGGCGCCGGCTCGCCGCGTACGTCGAGGAGAGCTTCCGCTCCGAGGGCCGGCAGGGCCTGCGGCTCGCCGTGCTGGAGAACAACCCGCGGGCGCTCGCCTTCTGGACCTCGCTCGGTTACGAGGAGACCGCGCGCCGCCCGGACCTGGCGCACGGCCGCCCGTGCATCGTGATGCGCAAGGCCCTCTGAGCCCTCTGAGCACTCTCAGCCCTCTGACGCCCGATCACGGCTTGGCGGGCTTCTCGTCCCCGTACAGCCACACGTTCCACACGTCCGACAGGTCCTCGCCCGCCACCGACTCCGCGTACTTCGTGAAGTCCTCGGTGGTGGCGTTGCCGTAGCGGTGCTTGGCGGGCCAGCCCGCGAGGATCTCGTAGAAGACGTCGTCGCCGACCTTCTGCCGGATCTTGTGCAGCACCATCGCGCCCCGCTGGTACACGGGCGCCGAGAACAGGTCCTCGGCGGTGGGCGGCGCGGCCGGCGGGAAGGCCCAGGCGTCGTCGTTCGCGAACGCCTTCTCGAAGTTCTTCTGCGCCGGGTTGTGCTGGAAGTCCTCCTCGTACAGCCACTCCCCGTACGTCGCGAAACCCTCGTTCAGCCAGATGTCCTTCCAGCTCGCGGGCGTCACGGAGTCGCCGTACCACTGGTGCACCAACTCGTGGACGAGCGTGCCCTCCTCGAAGGAGGAGACCGGGAAGATGGGCCGGCCCTGGGTCTCCAGGGCGTAGCCGAGGTCGCTGTCGCGCTCGACGATCGCGCCGGCGGCGGCGAAGGGGTACGGGCCGAAGTTCTGCTGCTCCCAGTCCAGGATCTGCGGGATCTTCGCGCGCAGCGCGGCGCTCTTCGCGGCGACGGACGGGTCGGCGGCGGTGAGGACCGGCACCTTGGCCTTGCCGAGGGCGGCGGTCGTGGTCGACGTGTCGAAGTGGCCGATCGCGAGCGTCGCGAGATAGCTCGCCATGGGCTCGGCGGCGTGCCAGACGGAGGTCGTGGTGCGGCCGTCGGCGCTCTTGCGCTCGGAGGTCAGCACGCCGTTGGAGACGGCCTGGAGGCCCGCCGGGACGGTGACGGTGATGTCGTACGACGCCTTGTCGGACGGGTGGTGGTTGCCGGGGAACCAGGCCATGGAGCCGGTCGGTTCGCCGACCGCGACGGCCCCGTCGGCCGTCTTGAGCCAGCCCTCCTCGGAGCCGTCCGAGTCGGTGATGGTCTTCGGCACGCCGGCGTACGTGACGGTCGCGACGAACCGCTTGCCGGCGTCGATGTCGTCGCGCGGGCGCAGCGTCAGCTCGTTCCCGGCCCGGTTGACGGCGGCGGGCGCGCCGTCGACGGTCGCCTCGCGCACGGTGAGCCCGTCGAGGTCCAGGTTGAAGGCGCTGAGGTCCTGGGTGGCCCGCGCGGTGATCTCGGCGCGGCCGTCGAGCCGGCCGGTGGCGGGGTCGTACGACAGCGTGAGCCCGTAATGGCTCACGTCGTAGCCGCCGTTGCCGAGCTTGGGGAACAACGGGTCGCGCAGCCCGGCCGCACCGGGCGTGCCCTGCACTCCCCCGCCGCCCGCGCCGCTGCCGGTGCACCCGGCGGCGAGCAGGGCGAAGGCGACGGCCACGGCTCCGGCCCGGACTCGGCTGCGCGTATTCACGAACCGATCCTAAACAGACGTACGAACACATCGGCGTACGAACACAAGTGGGTGTGAGCAGAACGACGGCGCCCGGCGGGGAACCGGGCGCCGTCGCGTATGGGCGGCGTCAGTCGTCGAGGGACGCCACGCCCGCCTGGGCGAACTTCTCGTCCAGGTCGCCGGAGGGCGCACCGGCCACGCCGATGCCGGCGATCGGGGCGCCGCCCGCGGTCACCGGGGCGCCGCCGGCGAGGAAGAGGGTGCCCGGGATGTCCTTCAGGTTGGGGGCGGTGACGAGCCGGCCGGCGAGGACGGAGGTCGGGGCGTTCCAGGAGACGGCGGTGAACGCCTTCCTGACGGCCGACTCGTAGGACTGCGGGCCGGCGCCGTCGCCGCGCAGCGTCACGATGGTGTTGCCGTTGCGGTCGACGACGGCGACGGAGACGCGCTGGTTCTCCTTCTCGGCGGCCTTCAGGGTGGCCTGCGCGGCCTTGGTGGCGGCGTCGATCGTCAGGTGGGTGCTCTGGCGCAGGTTGTCGTTGTCCGCGTCGGCCTTGGCGACGACCGCGGCGGGGGCGGCCTGCGGGGCGGTGGCGTTCGCGGAGACGGCGCCGAAGGTGCCGGCCGCGAGGACGACGGCGGCGGTGGTGCCGAGGAGGAACTTCTTCTTCATGGCGGTCTCCTGAGGGTCCGGGGGGCGAGGAAGGACGTTGTTCCGTTCGCTCTGCATCGATCCTCCGCCCGGATCCGGCGCCGACCGGTCCGCGTTCCGGCTGCCCTCGGCGCGCATAGTGGTGGACAGGGAGGTCAGCCGATCGGTTGATGCCGGCCTGGTCCCGCCGGGCCAGGATGGACACGTATACCCAGGTCAGACGCGTAACGCAGGCAGCGGAGAAGGTGGACGATGGAACGGGACCCGGACGCCCGCTGGCTGGCGCGGGTCATGCACGTCGCCTTCTTCCTCCTCCTCGGCGCCTCGCTCGCCCGCTTCCTGCTGCGCCACCCCTGGGAGGAGCGCAGCCCCTGGATCGTCGCGCTGTCCGGCGCGCTCGCCGCCCTCTACCTCCTCGGTCCCGTCCTCGGCACCCGCGCCACCCCGCGCCGGATCGCCTGGCTGGGCACGGTCGTGGCCGTGTGGATGGTCCTGGTGGTGCTCGCGCCGAGCTTCGCCTGGTGCGCGGTGCCGCTCTTCTACACGGGCCTGCGCACCCTGCCGCCGCGCGCCGCGCTCGGCCTGGTCGCGCTGCTCACCGTGTTCGTCGTGACGGCGCAGGTGCAGCTCTCGCACGGCGGCTTCGACCCGAACCTGGTGATCGCCCCGCCCGCCGTCGCCGCCATCGCGACCGCCGTCTTCGTGCACGCCGAGCGGCAGGCCGACCGGCAGCGGGCGCTCATCGAGGACCTCATCCGCACCCGCCGCGAGCTGGCCGCGACCGAGCGCCGCGAGGGCACACTGGCCGAGCGGCAGCGCCTTTCGATGGAGATCCACGACACGCTCGCGCAGGGCCTGTCGAGCCAGCAGATGCTGCTCCAGGCCGCCGACCGCACCTGGGACAGCGACCCGGGGACCGCCCGGCGCCACGTCCGCACGGCCGAGTCGATCGCCGACCGCAACCTCGCCGAGGCCCGCCGCTTCGTGCACGACCTGGCCCCGGCCGACCTGGCCGAGGGCGGCGGCCTGGAGGAGGCGCTGCGCGGGCTCGCCACCCGCGAGACCGGCGCCGGCCTTGAGGTGCGCTGCCACGTCGACGGCACCCCGGAGCGGCCGCTGCCCGACCGGGTCCAGTCGGCGCTGCTCCGCATCGCGCAGGGCGCCCTCGCGAACATCCGCGAGCACGCCGGCGCCACCTCCGCCGCGCTCACCCTCACCTACCTCGACGACCAGGTCGTCCTGGACGTCGCCGACGACGGCCGCGGTTTCGACCCGGACCGGTCACCGGCCTCGGAGGGCGTACGAGGGCACGGACTGCCCGCGATGCGGGTGCGCGCGCAGCAGCTGGGCGGCACGCTGACGATCGAGTCCACCCCGGGCGAGGGCACCGTGCTCTCCGCCGCGATCCCGCTGGAGGTACGTCCGTGACGCCCGCGACGCCCGCGACCGAGCCCGCCCGCGAGCCCGTCCGCATCCTGCTCTGCGACGACCACGCCGTCGTACGCGCCGGTCTGCTCGCCCTGCTCGGCAGCGCGCCCGGCATCGAGGTGGTCGGGGAGGCGGGCAGCGGCGAGGAGGCGGTCGCGATGGCCGCCCACCTGCGGCCGGACGTGGTCCTGATGGACCTCCAGCTCGGCGCGGGCATCGACGGCGTCGAGGCCACCCGCCGGATCGCGCCGACCGGGGTGCACGTGCTCGTCCTCACCACGTACGACACGGACGCCGACATCACCCGGGCGATCGAGGCGGGCGCCACCGGCTACCTGCTGAAGGCCGAGCGGCCCGAGGAACTGTTCGCGGCGATCCGCTCCGCCGCCCAGGGCCGCACGACGCTGTCGCCGCCGGTCGCCAGCCGGGTCATGGACCGGATGCGGGGCGCCGCCCGGCCCACCCTGACCGACCGGGAGCGCGACATCCTCGGCCAGCTGGCGCACGGCCTCGGCAACCGCGAGATCGCCCGCGCGCTGTTCATCAGCGAGGCGACGGTCAAGACCCACCTGGGCCGGATCTACGCGAAGCTCGGCGTCGACACGCGGGCCGGCGCCGTGGCGGTGGCGAAGGAACAGCGCTTGCTCCCCTAGGCCGCCAGGGGCTGCTACTGTGCGCTTCCGTCCCAGCGCACACTGTCACGCCCCCGTGGGAGCCCACGTGAAGATCACCATCGTCGGCGGCGGGCCCGGCGGCCTGTACTTCTCGATCCTGATGAAGCGCCAGGACCCCTCCCACGAGATCACCCTGTACGAGCGGAACCCGGCCGGCTCCACCTATGGCTGGGGCGTCACCTACTGGGCCGGGCTCCTCGACAAGCTGCGCGCCGGCGACCCGGAGTCGGCGCAGGCGATCGCCGCCGCGTCCGTCACCTGGACCGACGGCGTGGCCATCGTCCGCGACGAGCGCACCGTGCACCGCGGCGACGCCGGCTTCGGCATCGGCCGCCGGAGGATGCTGAACCTGCTCGCCGACCGGGCCCGCGAGCTGGGCGTACGGGTCGAGTACGAGCACGCCGTCAGCGGCCCGGACGCCCCCGAGCTGGCCGGCGCCGACCTGGTCGTGGCCGCCGACGGCGTGAACAGCGCGCTGCGCGAGGCGCACGCGGACCGCTTCGGCGCCGAGGTCACCGCCGGCCGCAACCACTACGTGTGGCTGGGCACGACCAAGGTCTTCGACTCCTTCAGCTTCGCCTTCAAGGAGACCGAGCACGGCTGGATCTGGTGCTACGCGTACGGCTTCAGCGGCGAGCAGTCGACCTGTGTGGTGGAGTGCGCGCCGGACACCTGGACCGGCCTGGGGCTCGACCGGACGAACGAGGCCGACAGCCTGCGGCTCCTGGAGAAGCTCTTCGCCGACCTGCTGGACGGCGAGCCGCTGATCGGCCGCGAGCAGCACGGCGGCGGCGCCCCGGCCCAGTGGCTGAACTTCCGCACCCTGACCACCCGGACCTGGCACCACGGCAACACCGTCCTCCTCGGCGACGCCGCCCACACCACCCACTACTCCATCGGCGCGGGCACCACCCTGGCCCTGGAGGACGCCCTGGCGCTGGCCGCCGCCCTGCGGACCGGCGCCGACAACCTGCCGGCCGCCCTCACCGCGTACGGCCGCAGGCGCCGCGCCGAGCTGGTCTCGGCCCAGAGCGCGGCCCGCTACAGCGCCCAGTGGTACGAGAACCTGCCCCGCTACATGCGCCTGGAGCCGGCCCGGATGTTCGCCCTCCTCGGCCAGCGCCACTCCCCCCTGCTCCCCCACATCCCGCCGCAGCTCTACTACCACCTCGACCACGCCGCCGGCCGCCTGGAGGCCCTCCGCCGCCTCAAGCGCTGGCTGGGCCCGCGCCTGGCCAGGGCGGCACACCGGGGCTGAGGACCGGGAGGACGGCGGGCGCGACGACCGGTGGGCACCGGGCATGGGACCATCGACCCGTGCTCGACATCGGCTACTCGCTCTCCCGCCGCTTCCCCGACCCGCCGCAGACGGACTACCGCCGCGCGGACGTCCACGCGCTGCGCCACGACCTGTTCTGCGGCGACGTGTACCTCGCGGACACGGAGAAGGACCAGGAGGTGTCCACAGCCTGGGGATGGGTGCCGGTGCTCGACTTCGCGTGGGCGCTGTGCGACATCGTCGAGCAGCTCGACCGCGACCCGCGCGGCAGCCGCGCCGCGCAGCCGCAGTACGCGGAGCTCGACTTCACCGAGTCCTCCGACGTCATGATCTTCGAGCGCCGCTTCGGCTGGGTGGACGTCGAAGCCGACTGGATGCCGGGCGACGAACCGCCGCTCACCTTCGGCCACGCCCAACTGCGCCGCGAGGCCCGCGACTTCCTGCACGACCTGATCGCCGACCTCGTCGACATGCACGAGGGCCTGGCCGACAACCCGGTCGTGTGGGACCTCCAGGCCCGCTTCCCCCGCGTGCCCTGACCGGAACCGTCTACACGTCCTCCACCCGCACCCCCAACTGCGCCGCGAACACCGGCGCCAGGTCGAGCAGCTGCGCCGTGGAGATCACGGCCCCGGCCAGCGCGTCGACCCCGCGCGCGATCTCCAGGCGCTGCACCGTGCGCAGGTCCACGTCCTTCAGCCGCGCCCCGCTGAAGTCCGCCCCGACCAGCACGCAGTCCCGGAACTCCACCCGCTCCAGGCTCGCGCCCCCGAAGTCGGGCTCGCTCAGCACGCACCCGTCGAAGACGACGTCCTTCAGCTTCGCCTTCCGCAGATTCAGATAGTCCGCCTTCCCTCCCCTCACCCACACCCGCTCCAGCACCGCCCCGTGCAGCTGCGTCCCGCCGAGCCGCGCGTCCACGACCTCCACGTCCCGCAGCTGCGCCTCCGCGAGGTCCGTGCCCACGCCCCGCACCCCGTCGAGCACCGAGTCGAGGAAACGCGCCGCCGTCAGCCGCGCCTCGTCGAGCGCGCACTCGCGCAGGGCGCAGTCCAGGAACCGCGCCCCCTGGCCGTCCTGGCCGGCCAGGTCGAGACCGGTGAGCTCCAGGCCGTCGTAGTCCCCGTCGGGCTCCAGGCCGCCTTCGTACGCCTCCAGCTCCGGCAGCCGGACCTCGGGCCGGCGCACCGCCGGAACGGGCTTCCTCTTCCTCGTACTCGTCATGCCGCCCATCGTGACGCACGCCACTGACAACGCCCCGGTCCCGATGTCACGAACCCGGCCCCGCCGCCCGTCCCATGCGTGAACCCCGGCACCGAGCCGGGCGCACGAGGGAGTCGGAAAGATGCGGAACATCACCATCGTCGGCGGCGGCTTCGCCGGACTCACCGCCGCCGTCACCGCCGCCGAGGCGGGCGCCCGGGTCACCCTGCACGAGGCGCACCACGCCCTCGGCGGCCGGGCCCGCACCGCCGAGGGCCCGTACCTGACCAACGAGGGCCCGCACGCGATCTACAGCGGCGGCCCGCACTGGACCTGGCTCAAGCAGCGCGGCCTGCTCGGCCCGCTCGCCCCGCTGCCCGCGCTCGACGCCGCGAAGCTCCGCTTCCACCACAAGGGCGCGCTGCGCCGCATCCCGCCGTTCGGCTTCCTGCGCCAGTCCTTCCGCAAGGCCGAGCAGGCGCCGGTGGACGTCGACTTCCGCACCTGGGCGACCGGGATCGCCGGGCCGGCGGCGGCGGAGGCGGCGGCCGCGTACAGCGGGGTCGCGCTCTACCACCACGACCCGGGCGCGCTGTCGGCCCGCTTCGTGCAGGAGCGCCTGCACCGGGCCACGTCGGTCCCGGCCGAGGCGCACTTCGTGAAGGGCGGCTGGGGCCGGCTGATCGAGCGGATGACGGCGCGCGCCGTGGAGCTGGGCGTACGGATCGAGACCTCGTCGCGCGTCGACAGCCTGGCCGACCTGCCGACCGCCGAGGGCCCCGTGATCGTCGCGACCTCCCTGCCGGCCGCCGCCCGGCTGCTCGGCGACGCGTCGCTGACCTGGGACTCGGGCCGTACGGTCCTCTTCGACCTGGCCGTACGCACCCGGAAGGGCGACCCGTTCGCGATCTCGGACCTCGACGCGCCCGGCTGGGTGGAACGGTTCACCACCCAGGACCCGACCCTCGCCCCGGCCGGCGAGCAGCTGATCCAGGGGCAGCTCCCGATCGGCCCCGGCGAGTCGAAGGCGGACGGCGTCGCGCACGCCGAGCGGCTGCTCGACCTGGGCTTCGCGGGCTGGCGCGAGCGCACGCTGTGGCGGCGCGAGGCCGTCTCCAACGGGCGTACGGGCGCGGTCGACCGCCCCGGCACCACCTGGCGCGACCGCCCGGCGATCGACCGGGGCGACGGCGTGTACCTGGCGGGCGACCAGGTGGCGGCGCCGGGGGTGCTGGTGGAGGTGTCGTTCACGAGCGCGGTGGAGGCGGTGTCGCTGGCGCTGCGGAACGCGCGGCTGAGGGAGAACCTGGGGCGGCTTGACCTCAAGCGCGCTTGAGGTCGAAGGCTGTTCGCGACACCATTTGTCGCCCAGGGGAGACCGCCATGCACGCCATCCGCCTCCACGCCTTCGGCCCGGCCGAGAACCTGACGTACGAGGAAGTCCCGGACCCCGTCCCGGGCCCCGGCCAGGTCCGCGTCAAGGTGACGGCGGCCGGCGTGCACCTCCTGGACACCACCCTCCGCGAGGGAGCGCCGGGCCCCTTCCCGGTCCCCGCCGAACTGCCCACCGTGCCCGGCCGCGAGGTCGCCGGCACGGTGGACGCCCTCGGCCCCGGCACCGACCCGTCCTGGCTGGGCCGCCGCGTCGTCGCCCACCTCGGCATGGCGCCCGGAGGCTACGCCGAACTCGCCGTCACCGACGCGGCCCGGCTGCACGCCCTGCCCGACCACCTCGGCGAGCCGGAGGCCGTCGCCATGATCGGCACGGGCCGCACGACGCTCGGCATCCTGCAGTTCGCCGACCTGGGCCCGGACTCGGTCGCGATCGTCCCGGCGGCGGCGGGCGGCATCGGCACGCTGCTCGTGCAGTACGCGAAGGACGCGGGCGCCGTCGTCATCGGCCTGGCGGGCGGCCCGGAGAAGGTGGCCCGGGTACGGGAGAACGGCGCGGACCTGGCCGTCGACTACACCACCGGCACCTGGGCGGACGAGGTCCGCGCGTACCTGGGAGACCGCGCCGCGACCGTCGTCTTCGACTCGGTGGGCGGCGCCACCGCCCGGACCGCGGTGGACCTGCTCGGCAAGGGCGGCCGGCACCTCGTCTTCGGCTGGTCGGGCGGCGAGGAACTCACCCTCACGGACGAGGAACTGACCGCCCGCGGCATCACCTCGCGGTCCGTCCTCGGCCCCGTCATGCTCCAGAAGGCCGGCGGCGACATCCGCACCCTCGAACTCGCCGCCCTCGCCGCGGCGTCGAACGGCACCCTCCGCCCGGCCGTCCACCCCTTCCCGCTCGCCGAGGCGGCCGCGGCCCACCGCGCCCTGGAGACCAGGGGCACGATGGGCAAGGTGGTCCTGGTCCCCTGACGGATCCGGTCAGACGCCGAGCACGTCCCAGGAGTGCCCCTTGAACTCCTTCAGGAAGTCGGGGTGGTCCTCCCACATCCGGGCGATGGAGCGCAGCACGTCCCAGTTGTGCTCCAACGCCTGGTCCACCACCTGCCGCAGCTCCGGCGCCGACTCCCGCTTCTCCACGAGCCCGTTCACCGCCGAAGCCGCCTGCACGGTGTACCGCAGCGCACGCAGCGCACGCGAGGTGTCGTCCATCCCGAAGCCGTGGTCGCTCCCGTTCTCGGGATCGAAAAGCGGCGTGAGCCGCGCCTCCACGAAAGCGGTGATCCGCTCGAACCGCTGCTGAATCTCGTTCTCCATGCCCTCTTCCTACCGTCTCGTAGAGTGTCCTGCCGAACCGGAGGGGGTCGCCATGACGAACAGCACGCCCGGCACCAACACACCCGCGCGCATCAGCGCGTGGGCGGCCGCGCTGGGCGTCGGCCTGGTCGCGGGGATCTTCCTCACGCCCGTGCTCTGGCTGCTCTACGGCGGCCTGTACACGTTCTGCGTCTTCCTCCTCGGCGCCGTCGCCGTCCCGGCCGGTCACCTCGGCCGCCGCCGCGCCAAACGCCTCGACAGCCGCGACCGCGGCGTCGCCCTCGCCGCGCTCCTCACCGGCTGGCTCCTCGTCCTCGCCGCGCTCCTCCTGGCCCTGGCGTACGCGGGCCTGGTGGCGAGCGCGGCGATCCTGGTCGACTCGGCCCGCTGAGACCGGTCGGCCCCACCGTCCGGGCCCGCGGGAACAGTCCGTTACGCCTCCGCGCCTCCGCCCAGCTCCTTGAGCGCCCCGTCCGTCAGCCGGTAGACCGTCCACTCGTCCTGCGGCCGCGCGCCCAGCGACTCGTAGAAGTCGATGGAGGGCTGGTTCCAGTTGAGGACGGACCACTCCAGGCGCTCGTAGCCGCGCTCGACGCAGATGCGGGCGAGCTCCGTGAGCAGGGCCCTGCCGTGGCCGCCGCCGCGCAGTTCCGGGCGGACGTACAGGTCCTCCAGGTAGATGCCGTGGACCCCGCGCCAGGTGGAGAAGTTGAGGAACCAGAGCGCGAAGCCGGCCACCTCGCCGTCCTCGGTCTCGGCGATGTGGGCATAGGCGGCGGGACGGTCCCCGAAAAGCGCGTCGTGGAGCTGGGCGGGGGTGGCGCGGGCCTCGTCGAGGGCCTTCTCGTACTCGGCGAGGTCGCGGACGAGCTGGTGGATGACGGGGACGTCGGCAGGCGTGGCGGTACGGATCATGGGGACAGGGTGCACCGGGTCAGGCCGCGCGGGCCAGCAGGGTCCGGGCGATGGACACCTGGGCGCGGTCGAGCGCCGCGCATCGGTACGTCGATCACCCGCCCACCCCAGATCGACGGAAACCGTCACCCCGTGTCCTCCCGTCCGCCTGCCCGACGCCCCTCCGGCCCGCCGGCAACGGCCTCCCGACGCAACGGAATCCGCAACCGCCCGCCCGCGAAGCCCCCCGCCCCGCCCCACGCCCCGTATCCGCGCCCCCGACCCCCCGGCTACCCTCCCGCCAACACACCAGGGAGAGGGCACCATGAGCAGCACGACGACGGTCAACGGCGGCATATCGTTCTGGTACGCGCAGGAGGGCGCCCCCGCCCCGCGCGAACCGCTGCCCGGTGACGGCACCGCCGACGTCTGCATCGTCGGCGGCGGCTACACCGGCCTGTGGACCGCCTACTACCTCAAGAAGGCCGTCCCCTTCCTCAACATCACCGTCCTCGAAGCCGCGTTCTGCGGGTACGGGGCCTCCGGACGCAACGGCGGCTGGCTCTACAACGGCATCGCCGGCCGCGACAGCTACGCGAGACTGCACGGCCACGAGGCCGCCGTACGCCTCCAGCAGGCCATGAACGACACCGTCGGCGAGGTCGTCGACGTGTGCGCCGCCGAGGGCATCGACGCCGACCTGCACCGCGGCGGCGTCCTCGAAGTCGCGCACTCGCCCGCGCAGCTGGCCCGGCTCAAGGCGTTCCACGACGCCGAGGTGGCCTTCGGCGAGAAGGAGCGCGAGCTGTACGGCGCGCGGGAGACCGCCGAGCGGATCCGGATCACCGGGGCCGTCGGCTCGTCCTGGACCCCGCACGGCGCGCGCCTCCACCCGGTGAAGCTGGTCAAGGGCCTCGCCGCCGCCGTCGAGGCGCTCGGCGTGACCATCCACGAGTCCACGCCCGTCACCGAGATCCGCCCGAAGCACGCCGTCACCCCGTACGGCACGGTCCGCGCCCCGTACGTGCTCCGCTGCACCGAGGGCTTCACGGCCTCCCTCGCCGGGCAGCGCCGCACCTGGCTGCCCATGAACTCCTCGATGATCGCCACCGAGCCGCTCACCGACGCCCAGTGGGAGTCCATCGGCTGGAACGGCCTGGAGACCCTCGGCGACATGGCGCACGCCTACATGTACGCCCAGCGCACCGCCGACGGCCGGATCGCGCTCGGCGGCCGCGGCGTCCCGTACCGCTTCGGCTCCCGGACCGACAACGACGGCCGGACGCAGCCGCAGACCGTCACCGCGCTCCGCGAGATCCTGATCCGCTTCTTCCCGCAGCTCGCGGGCGTCGGGATCGCCCACGCCTGGTCCGGCGTCCTCGGCGTGCCCCGCGACTGGTGCGCCACCGTCACCCTCGACCGCTCCACCGGCCTCGGCTGGGCGGGCGGTTACGTGGGCTCCGGCGTCGCCACCACCAACCTGGCCGCCCGCACCCTGCGCGACCTCATCCAGCAGGACTCCGGCCAGGGCGGGTCCACCGAGCTCACCGAACTGCCGTGGGTGAACCACCGGGTCCGCAAGTGGGAGCCGGAGCCGTTGCGCTGGCTCGGCGTGCAGACCATGTACGCGGCCTTCCGCGCCGCCGACCGGCGCGAGACCGCCGCCCGCACGGCGGCCACCGACCGGATCGCCGTGATCGCCAACCGGCTCAGCGGCCGCTGAGTCCGGGGAGGGCGCCCCCGCCGGGCGCCCTCCGCTCACTCCACCTCGATCCCGAAGTCCCCCACCAGCTCCGCGAGTCCGCCCCGGTACCCCTTCCCGCCGACCACGAAGTCCCAGTCGCCGCCCGCCCGGCGCCGGAAGGAGCCGAGGACGAGCGCCGTCTCGCCCGCGCGCCCGTCGGACACCTCCAGGCGGTCCAGCTCCGCGCCCGTGCCGTCGCGCAGCACGATCCCCGCGTCCAGGAACCCCGCCAGGTCCGCGTCCGAGTTCACCTCCGGGTCCACCGCGGCGACCAGGACCAGCCGGTCGGCGCCGGCCGGCAGCGCGTCGAAGCCGACCCGGACCGCCGCCTTGTCGCCGGCCGACAGGGCCGGCGCCGGCACCGAGGCCACCGAGGCCACCGAACCGTCCGGCGTCGCCGGGTTGTTGAAGAACACGAACCACTCGTCGCCGAGCACCCGGCTCCCCGCGCACACCAGCGCGCACACGTCGAGCGCGACCGCCCCGGACCACCCCATGCCGAGCACGTTGAAGCCCGCGTCGGCGTCCACCGGGCCCCGGGCGGCCCGAGCCGGCTCTCCCGTACCGAGCCGCCCCCGCAGCCCGTGCTGCCGCAGCAGCTCCACCAGCTCCGCGCCCGGGATCAGCGTCAGCGGCTTGCCGCTGGCGAAGGTGTACGAGCCGGGGCCGAACCTCGACGTCGTCACCAGGACGCCCTTGTTGGCCCCGGCGTCCTGCACCGTGCCGAACAGGTCCCGTACGGCGCTCGGCGGCACCGTGTTCCGGTAGCGCTTCACCTGCACGATGATCGAGCCGCCGCTGATCGGGTCCGGGTCGAGGGCCCGCACGTCCACCCCGCCGTCGTTCGACCGCTGCGTCGTCACGGCCTCCAGGCCCCGCGCCCGGAACAGCTGGGCCACCAGGCCCTCGAAGGCGATCGGGTCCATCGCGAGCAGGTCCGGCTCGTCACCGTCCCCGTGCCCCACCGCGCCGGAACCGGCCTGCTCCGGAAGCGCGAACGGCTGTACGGCCGCCCGCTCGTCCGGCCTCGCCGACAACCGGCCCGACAGCGCCCCCGTCACGCACTCCACCGCGCTGACGAGCGCCAGGTTCAGCCCGTCGAAGACCGGCCGGTCCACCGCCACCGACGCCACGCAGACCCGGCCCGGCACGCCCGTCGCCGGGTCGACGCCGGCCACGTACCCGTTCAGCGCCACCCGCTCCAGGACACCGGAGCGGTCGGCCACGAACAGCTCCCGCACCGCCAGCAGCACGCTCTGCGCGAGGACGTCCCGGTAGAGCGCCCGCCGCTGGGTCACCGGCCGCGGGACCTCCTTCTCCTGGTCCGTGCTCGGCAGGTACTTCACGCCCTTGGCCGCCGGCACCACCTCGAACCCCGGCAGCTCCCAGTCCAGGACCAGCCGGCGCGTGCCCCGGTCGTACGCGGCCGAGACCCGGCGCGGAAAATCCGCGGGCCACACCGTCGACCGGGACAGCACCGCCGAGAAGAACGCGACCACGTCCTCCGGCCCGGGGCGCTGCTCCCCGATCTCCGCGCGCCGCGCCGCCGCCCACTCCTCGTACTGCCGCCGGTACGCCGCGAGCTGCTCCAGCCGCCGCGCCTCCGCCGCCTGCGCCGCGTACCAGTCCCGCTCGAAATCGGCCCGCACCTGGTAGAAGCGCTGGTCCGGCATCACCACCGGCACGCCGAGATCCCCCGGCGAGAACGGCGCCACCCCGTCCGTCAGCGGCTCGCTCCGGCAGCCCGCGACCAGCAGCCCCTCCAGGGCCGCCACCCGCGCGTCCAGTTCCCGCGTCCGCCGCAACGCGTCCGCGTCCCGCCGCCGCCGGTACTCCGCCCGCTGCTCCCGCTGCATCCGCCGCGCCCCTCCCCCGGGAAAACCCCCGCGCACCTGCCCCTCGACGCACAAGTGTCCCGGACCCTGCTGGGTCCGGGACACCTGGTCGCGTGATCGCGAAGAGCCGCCTGTCGGAATCGAACCGACGACCTCAAGATTACAAGTCAAGCGCTCTAGCCAACTGAGCTAAGGCGGCAGCGGAAGCAGTGTAACGAACCCCCGCCCGCCCATGGTCGGAAATCTCACGACCCTCACGTCCCCCGGACTGCTGACAGATCCGGCCCGGCCGGGTAGCGTCACCTGCGGTTCACCCTGGTGGACTACACCACATCCTTCCTTTACTCGGATCGTCCGGCACGTTCCTGCCGGTGAAGGGACACATCACCATGGCTTCCGTCACCTACGACAAGGCGACCCTGGTCTACCCCGGCGCCGAAAAGCCCTCCGTCAACGAGCTGGAGATCGAGATCGCCGACGGCGAGTTCCTCGTCCTCGTCGGCCCCTCCGGCTGTGGCAAGTCGACCTCGCTGCGCATGCTGGCCGGCCTGGAGGACGTCACCTCCGGCGCCATCCGCATCGGCGACCGCGACGTCACGCACCTGCCGCCGAAGGACCGGGACATCGCCATGGTGTTCCAGAACTACGCGCTCTACCCGCACATGACCGTCGCCGACAACATGGGCTTCGCCCTGAAGATCGCCGGCGTCAACAAGAGCGAGATCCGCACCAAGGTCGAGGAGGCGGCGAAGATCCTCGACCTCACCGAGTACCTGGACCGCAAGCCGAAGGCCCTCTCCGGCGGTCAGCGCCAGCGCGTCGCCATGGGCCGCGCCATCGTGCGCGAGCCGCAGGTCTTCCTCATGGACGAGCCGCTGTCGAACCTCGACGCCAAGCTCCGCGTCTCGACCCGTACGCAGATCGCCTCGCTCCAGCGCCGTCTCGGCATCACCACGGTGTACGTGACGCACGACCAGACCGAGGCGCTCACCATGGGCGACCGGGTCGCCGTCCTCAAGGACGGTCTGCTCCAGCAGGTCGACACCCCGCGCAACATGTACGACAAGCCGGCCAACCTCTTCGTCGCCGGCTTCATCGGCTCCCCGGCCATGAACCTGATCGAGGTCCCGATCACCGACGGCGGCGTGAGGTTCGGCGCGAGCGTCGTCCCGGTCTCCCGCGAGGCCATCGCCGCCGCGGCCGCCAAGGGCGACCGCACCGTCACCGTCGGCGTCCGCCCCGAGCACTTCGACGTGCAGGGCGCCACCGGCAAGGACGGCCTGGCCGTGACCGTGAACGTCGTCGAGGAGCTCGGCTCCGACGGCTTCGTCTACGGCACCACCCGCGTCGACGGCGAGGACAAGGAGATCGTGGTCCGCGTCGGCGGCCGCGAGGTCCCGGCCAAGGGCTCCACGCTGCACGTCGTGCCGCGCTCGGCCGAGCTGCACGTCTTCTCGACCTCGACCGGCGAGCGCCTCTCCGACTGATCCGCCCGGTGGCTCCCCGCGGCCCCGCCCCCGCTTGCGGGGGTGGGGCCGTTGGCGTACTGGGGGATTCGGCGGGCATGAAACGCCGACTCGGCGAAAACCCCGGCAGAACTGGGCATACGGGCCCCCGGCCACTCCCCGGCGTCAACACGGGATTCGAAAAGCCGCCAAGAAGCGTCCCTCGTGAGAGTGACTAAATGTCGCCATTTCACTACCGACCGCTACGCTCGCCTGCGTGACGCACACTGCCCGCCGAATCGGCCGCTCCCTCGCCCTCGTCCTGCCCGTCGTCCTGGTGCTCTCCGGAACGCTCGCGGTGTCCGCAGTTCCGTGGGCCGGCCAGGGCTCCGGGACCCAGATGCTGACCGCGTCGTCCACGGACGTCTCCACCCGGGCCAAGTCCCGTGCCCCGCAGGACGTGCTGCGCGACCAGCTCCTCGCCGAGCTCCAGGAGAAGGACCCGGCCGTCGCCCTCACCCACCTCCAGCGCGAGGTGGAGAACCGGCCGTCGCTCGCCAAGCACTGCGTCTCGATCGCCCGCGCCCTCGGCGCCGCCGCCGTCGAGCGCTTCGGCCCGACGCGCGCCCAGTCCTACTCCCGCCCGGTCTGCGACACCGCCTTCGCCTACGGCGTCCTGCACGCCAGCTGAGCGCGAGCTGATCCGGACCCACCGGGGCGGCTGCGCCTATCGTTCCCGGTATGCATACCTCCCCGACGCAGGCCGTGGTCCTGGCGGGCGGCCAGGGCTCGCGGCTGCGCCCGTACACCGACGACCGCCCCAAGCCGATGGTCGAGATCCCGGGCACCGGGACCCCGATCATCGGCCATCAGCTGTCCTGGCTCGCCGCTGAGGGAGTCACCGACGCCGTCGTCTCCTGCGGCCATCTCGCCGAGGTGCTCCAGGAGTGGCTGGAGACCGCGCAGCTGCCGCTGAAGGTCACGACGGTCGTCGAGTCCGAGCCGCTCGGCCGCGGCGGCGGCCTCAAGTACGCGGCCGCGCACCTGCCCGAGCCGGACCGGCCCTGGTACGCCACCAACGGCGACATCTGGACCCGCTTCTCGCTGCGCGAGATGGCCGAGTTCCACACCGAGCGCGACGCCACCGCGACCCTCGCCCTCGCCCGGCCGCGCATCCCGTGGGGCGCCGTCGAGACCGACGCCTTCGGCCACATCACCGACTTCATCGAGTCGCCGCCGTCCCCGTACCTCATCAACGCCGGCGTGTACGTCTTCTCCCCGGCCTTCACCGGCCTCCTGCCGGAGCGCGGCGACCACGAGCGCACCACCTTCCCCCGCCTGGCCCGTGAGCGGCGCCTGGCGGGCTTCCCGCTGCCCCAGGGGGCGTACTGGCGGGCCATCGACACGGCGAAGGACCTGACGGAGGCGGCGAAGGAGCTGGCCGCCCAGCCGTGACGCCCTCCTCCTGGTCAGGGCGTACGGAAGGGCCCCGCCCAGGGCATTTGTGAGCGCTGACCGAACTGACGGAACCGAAAAACCACCCCCTGAACGAGGACGAAAT